>JAITWN010000199.1 GCA_031285245.1 Chromatiales bacterium
AAGCCCAACCTATAAAAACTGAAAATCCCGCTTCGTCATCGCGAAGGACTTTAGCCCCGTGGCAATCCATATCAAACCCTGAGGGTCGCTGTCGGGGTATTGCCTGACGAGACCGTACGCCGCCAGGGAAGACGGCGTTCGAGCGGCCAGGATGGCGAAGAACGGAGCTCGTCAGGCAATACCCCGACAGCGACCTCTAGCTGCTCTGCTTATTAAGCGCGGTCCGTCGTAAAAGCCATCGCTTCAGCAATATCAGTGAGTCCAGCAGCCAACATCACCAAGCGATCAAAACCCAGCGCAACACCTGCACAGGCCGGCAAGCCGTAGGCGAGTGCGACAAGCAAGCGTTCGTCAGGCGCGATTTCCATCTCACCCGCTTCGCGACGCAGCGCATTGTCACGTTCGAAACGCGCGCGCTGTTCATTGGCATCACCGAGTTCGTGATAACCATTGGCAAGCTCGATACCGCGAAAATACAGCTCGAAACGCTCGCCCACCATCGCCGCGCTTTCCTCTTCCCAGCGCAAGCGCGCAAGCGCTGCCTGACTGACAGGATAGTCATAAATGCACAGCGGCCGCTCACTGCCGAGTTTGGGCTGAATGAGATGGCTGAGCAGAAAATCGAGCCAGGCATCGCGCGTCAGCTCTGCACCTGAGATATCAAATCCGGCGAGATCAAGCCCATGATGCGCTGCGCACTCAGCAAGCTGTGCGGTCTGCGCGCGATGTGGATCGATGCCGAGATACTGGCGAAAAAGTGCGCCGTAACTCTGTTTGTCATAGGCGAACGGTAACGCCAACAGTTCGCACACCAGCGCCGCAGTCTCTTCCATCAAGCGATGATGATCGAAATCGAGGCGATACCATTCGATCAGGGTGAATTCGGGATTATGCATGCGTCCGCTTTCACCATCGCGAAATACGCGTGCGATCTGATAGATCGATCCCGCGCCCGCGCATAGCAAACGCTTCATGGCGAACTCAGGCGAAGTGTGCAAATAAAGCAGTTCGCCGTGCGCGGCACCCGGACCAGTGCGGCGCGTTTGCAAACTGTGCAATTGGGGATCGGTGACAGCGTGATGCGCGAGGACGGGAGTTTCGACTTCCAGCACAGCACGCGCAGCGAAGAAAGCGCGGATGCGCGCGAGCATCTCAGCCCGCATCCGCAAGGTGGACAGACTAGCGCCTGGCCGCCAGTTCGCACCGCCACTGCCGGATGTTTCCAACAGCGGCGATGCGGCGTGATGCTCGCTCAGCTCTTCACCCGAGAAACATAGGCGCCGGTGCGCGTATCGACCTTGATGCGCTCACCAATTTCGAGAAACAACGGCACACGCACCGTCGCGCCGCTTTCAAGTTTTGCAGGCTTGCTGCCACCACCTGAGGTATCACCACGCACACCGGGATCGGTTTCAACGATATCAAGTTCGACGAAATTCGGCGGCGTCACTGCGATCGGCGCATCGTTCCACAGCGTGACGATGCACATCTCCTGGCCCTTGAGCCATTCGACCGCTTCGCTCATCACATCTTCACCGACCTGATACTGCTCGAAGCTCTCGGGCTTCATGAAATGCCAAAATTCGCCATCGTAATAAAGGTACTGCATATCGAGATCGATGACGTCTGCACCCTCCAGCGTCTCACCCGACTTGTAGGTGCGTTCATTGACGCGGCCCGTTTTGAGGTTGCGGTATTTCACGCGCGTGAAAGCCTGGCCTTTGCCGGGCTTGACGAAATCGAGATCGACGATGGCAACGGGATCGCCATCAATCATGAGCTTGAGGCCATTCTTGAATTCGTTGGTGCTGTATATCGCCATGGGCGTCTTTTATCCGATTGGGGAACGAACGTGCTGCGAGGATAACGATGCGGCGATGACCGACCGCAGCGTATCCCCTACAATGTCGGGCCATATGATAGCGCGAACCCCAGCCGGCTGGCAGCCGGAGAGCTGGCAACGGGAATTGGCCGAAGGCTATCGCCTACCCGCAGAGCTGCTGGCAGCACTCGGACTCGATGCCGCGATGCATGCTGACGTCGACTTCGATCCACACAATCCCTTTCCCCAGCGCGTTCCCTTGAGCTATGTGCAGCGCATGCGCCGCGGCGATCCGAGCGATCCACTGCTGCGCCAAGTGCTGCCGCTGCTCAGCGAACGCGCGCCCTCCCCGGCTGGCTATGGCCGCGATCCGGTCGGCGATCTCGATGCGGCGCTGGCGCCTGGCGTTCTGCATAAATATCAGGGCCGCGCTTTGCTGATCGCAACCGGCGCCTGCGCTGTGCATTGTCGCTACTGTTTCCGCCGGCACTTTCCTTATGCCGATGCGCCTGGCGCGAGCGAATGGAAGAGCGCACTAGCAACGCTCACCGATCATAAGGATGTGTACGAAATCATCCTGAGCGGCGGCGATCCACTTGCACTCACCACGCACCGTCTCGCTGCGCTGATCGAGCGCATCACCGTGCTGCCACAGCTACGCCGTCTGCGTTTGCACACGCGCCTGCCAGTGGTGTTGCCCGCACGTATCGATCAAGCACTGCTCACGCTGCTTGCCAACACGCGACTAAAAACCGTGATGGTGATACACGCTAATCACGCCAATGAAATCGATACGCAGGTGCGCTCCGCGCTAGTGGAGCTTGCCACTGCCGGCGTCACACTGCTCAATCAGAGCGTGCTGCTGCAAGGAGTAAACGATGATGCCGCAGCACTCGCCGCGCTCAGCGAAGCGCTGTTCGATGCGGGTGTCACGCCCTATTACCTGCACCTGCTCGATCGCGTCGAAGGCAGCGCGCATTTCGAAGTGCCGACCCATGAGGCGCTGCAAATTCACGCGCAGCTGCGCGCACTGCTGCCTGGTTATCTCGTACCAAGGCTGGTGCGTGAAGAGCCCGGCGCACCTGCTAAAACACCGGTTTTCTGATTTCCAGGGAACCCCTGAGCATAGCTGTTTTCCCTCTCCCGCAAGCGAGGCCTCTGCAAAACCGAGTCCAACACCAAAAACTCTGAGGGTCGCTGTTGGCGTGTTGCCTGACGAGACACGCTTTTCGCCCTCCCTGGCG
>JAITWN010000089.1 GCA_031285245.1 Chromatiales bacterium
GCGTCGCCGTCGGCGCGCGCGCGGTGCTTCGCGTGACGAACAGCCTGCGCCGCCCGCTCAAGACAGAGGCCCAGATGAAGGCTCCTCTGGCGAGTAACTATTGCTGTGTTGGCGTGAACCTTCGATTCGGCCGATAAGTTCGTTGAACACACTTGGCGCTTGGTCTATAGTCCACCCCATGAATGCAAAGCAGCATGACGGTTTTTCTCTCTTTGGCCAGGGCGCCCGCCCGGTCGCGCTTGCTTTTGCTCTGCTGTTGTCCCCCCTGCTGCCTTAGCGCAGCTACTCATACTTCCACGATCATCGATTAGTTTTTGTGTCCGCCTTCGGCGAGCGGGAGCCTGTTACAGGTTTCGCGTGATCGAAGCGTAGACCTGAAGCGCAAACCTAGAGACGCAACTGAGCGCAATCCGGTGTCGTGGTTTCGGATTCCGGTTTAAACTTGGGCGCAGCACAGGAGTCAGCAGCATGAGCAACAAAGAAAAACTCGTTATTTTCGATACCACGATGCGCGACGGCGAGCAGAGCCCGGGCGCGGCCATGAGCAAAGAAGAGAAGCTCCGCATCGCGAAAGCGCTGGAGCGCATGCGCGTCGATGTCATCGAAGCCGGTTTCCCGATCGCAAGTCCAGGCGACTTCGAGGCGGTGCAGGCAGTGGCCGAGGTGGTGAAAGACAGCACGGTGTGCGGTCTTGCACGCGCGCTCGACAAAGACATCGATCGTGCCGGCGAGGCGTTGAAGCCTGCTGTTTCCGGCCGTATCCACACCTTCATAGCGACTTCGCCTATTCACATGGAGCAGAAGCTGCGCATGTCGCCGCAGCAGGTGTTCGAGCAGGCGGTGCATGCGGTCAAACGCGCGCGCAACTACACCGATGATGTCGAATTTTCCGCTGAAGATGCGGTGCGCTCCGATTTCGATTTTCTGTGCCGGGTTTTCGAGGCTGTGATCAAGGCTGGTGCACGCACCATCAACGTGCCAGATACCGTGGGCTATAGCCTTCCAGCGCTCTGGGGCGAACGCATCAAGAAACTGATCGAGAATGTGCCGAATGCGGATAAGGTGGTGTGGTCGACGCACTGCCATAACGATCTCGGTATGGCGGTCGCGAATTCGCTGGCTGCGGTGATGTCTGGTGCGCGTCAGGTCGAATGCACGATCAACGGCCTTGGCGAGCGCGCGGGCAATGCCAGCCTCGAGGAAATCGTCATGGCGGTGAAAGTGCGCCGTGATGTATTCACTTGTGACACCGGCATCGATACCACGCTCATTGTGCCGACCTCGAAATTGGTCAGCCAGATTACTGGTTATCCGGTGCAGCCGAATAAAGCGGTGGTTGGCGCCAATGCCTTTGCGCATGAATCAGGCATTCATCAAGATGGCGTGCTGAAGAGTCGCGAGACCTATGAAATCATGCGCGCGCAGGATGTTGGCTGGAGTACCAACAAGCTCACGCTTGGCAAGCTTTCCGGTCGCAATGCTTTTCGCGCGCGTTTGCAGGAGCTTGGTATCCAGCTCGATGGCGAGGAGGCGCTCAATAACGCATTCGCTCGCTTCAAAGAGCTCGCCGACAAGAAGTCGGAAATTTTCGACGAAGATCTTCAGGCGCTCGTCAGCGCAGCGTTTCAAGATGAAGGCGAGCGCATCAAGCTCACTTATCTGCGCGTTTGCTCTGAGACCGGCTGCACGCCCGAAGCACAGATTACCTTGACGGTGGATGCAAAAGTACGCGAGGTGCGATCTGTTGGCGGTGGTCCTGTCGATGCAGCTTTCAAGGCGATCGAGTCAGTCGTTCAGAGCGGTGCGCAATTACTGCTTTATTCAGTAAACAACATCACCAGCGGCACGGATTCGCAGGGCGAAGTGACCGTGCGCCTGGAAAAAGGTGGGCGTATCGTCAACGGCCAGGGTGCGGATACCGACATCGTCATCGCGTCTGCGAAGGCTTATGTCAACGCGCTGAACAGAATGCTCGAACCCCTCGGAAAGATGCATCCGCAGGTATAAGTCATGGATAGGCGGGCGCTCGATTATCTGCACGCCATGGGTATCCAGCCCTGGGCTGAGCGTCGTGTGGCGGTGGAAGTATTAACGCCACTGGTGCCGGAAGAGCCTATCACGGATGGTGGCCCGGGCTGGGAAGAGCTTGAAGCGCAGGTGCGAGTTTGTACGCGCTGTGATCTCTATCGCACGCGTCAGAATCCCGTGTTTGGAGTTGGTAACCGCAGCGCTGAGCTGATGATCATAGGTGAGGCGCCGGGTGCGGAAGAAGATCGGCGCGGTGAGCCATTCGTAGGGCGCGCAGGGCAACTGCTCAATGAAATGCTGGTGGCGATCGGGCTCGCGCGTGAAGCGGTTTATATCGCCAATGTGTTGAAGTCACGCCCGCTGCAGAATCGTGATCCACGGCCTGATGAAGTGGCGGCCTGTGAGCCATATCTGCGCCGTCAGCTTGCTCTGGTGCGCCCGAAGCTCATCCTTGCTGTCGGGCGCATTGCATCCCAGAATCTGCTCAAAACGGATACGCGCATTGGCACTTTGCGTGGCCGGGTACATGATTATGCGGGTACGCCACTGGTGGTGACGTATCACCCAGCCTATCTGCTGCGCACGCCGCTCGACAAGCGTAAAGCCTGGGATGATTTGCGACTCGTAGTTCGTCTGCTGTCCGGAGTCGCCTGAAGGGCGACGGTGATATATCGAACGCTGCGTGAGAGAGTCATCCACCGATGGTCCTCAATCGAAAACAGGCGCCGAATTTGAATCGATCTGCTCCGGATCGCGGCCTCGTGTCAGCGCTGAATTTTCAACCGATGCGCTTGGAGGACGTCGATCGCGTTATGGCGATCGAGCGCCACGCCTACGAATTCCCCTGGACTGAAGGCATTTTTCGCGACTGTATTCGCGCTGGCTATTACTGTTGCGTGCTGGTGAGAGAGGACGCGCTGCTGGGGTATGGCGTGATGGCGGTAGCGGTGGAGGAGGCGCATGCGCTGAATCTGTGCATCGATCCGCAGGCGCAGGGGCAAGGTTATGGGCGCGCGTTGCTCGACCATCTGATGCGTAAGGCTCGCCTTGCGGGTGCTGCGCGCATGCTGCTCGAAGTCAGGGTTTCCAATTTTATCGCGCAGGCACTTTATGCAAGCGTCGGCTTCATCGAAATTGGTGTGCGCAGGAATTACTATCCGGATCGCGGTGGTCGCGAGGATGCAATCGTATTGTCGCGGATGATGGTTTAGATGATTGCTCGCCGTACTTGAAGAGAGAGCAGCGCCCGCTGCTCTCTCTTTTCTGAACAGCCTTCAGTTGTCCAGTTTGCGGTATTTGATGCGATGCGGCGTTTCGGCGTCTGTGCCCAGGCGACGCTTGCGATCAGCTTCGTAATCCGCGTAATTGCCCTGAAACCACTCGACGTGGCTATCGCCTTCAAAGGCGAGGATGTGCGTCGCGATACGATCGAGGAACCAGCGATCATGCGAGATCACCACCGCGCAGCCGGGGAATTCAAGTAGCGCTTCTTCGAGGGCGCGCAGCGTCTCGACGTCAAGATCGTTAGTCGGTTCGTCGAGTAAGAGGACGTTGCCACCGCTGCGCAGCAGTTTGGCGAGATGCACGCGATTGCGTTCACCGCCCGAGAGATCGCCAATGCGCTTTTGCTGATCGGTGCCCTTGAAGTTGAAGCGGCCGACATAGGAGCGTGACGGTGTTTCGTACTTGCCGACAATGATGAGATCCTGGCCGTCGGAGATTTCTTCCCACACGGTTTTATTGTCGTTGAGATGATCACGCGTCTGATCGACCGATGCGATCTGTACAGTCTCACCGGTTGAGATCTCGCCTTCATCGGATTTTTCCGCGCCAGCGATGATGCGAAACAGCGTGGTTTTACCCGCGCCATTTGGTCCGATCACACCGACGATGCCGCCCGGCGGCAAGCTGAAGCTGAGATTCTCGAATAGCAAGCGATCGCCGAAGGCTTTGCGCAGATTGCTTGCATCAATGACTTTGTCACCAAGGCGCGGGCCCGGCGGGATGTAGATTTCGCGGGTTTCATTGCGCTGCTGGTATTCCTGCGAAGATAGTTCTTCGAAGCGCGCCAGACGTGCCTTGCTCTTGGCGTGGCGGCCTTTGGGATTGGTGCGCACCCATTCGAGTTCGGCCTTCATCGCGCGCTGACGTGCGTTTTCCTGGCGCTCTTCCTGCTCCAGACGCTTTTCCTTCTGCTCCAGCCAGGAGGAATAATTTCCTTCCCACGGAATGCCACGACCACGATCGAGTTCGAGGATCCAGCCCGCGACGTTGTCGAGGAAGTAGCGATCGTGGGTGATGGCGACGACGGTGCCCGGGAAGTCGTGTAGAAAACGCTCGAGCCAAGCAACGGATTCGGCATCGAGATGGTTGGTGGGCTCGTCGAGTAACAACATATCTGGCGTCGACAGCAGCAGTCTGCACAGCGCGACGCGGCGACGCTCACCGCCGGAAAGTTTGGTGACGTCGGCATCCCAGGGGGGCAGGCGCAGCGCGTCGGCGGCGATCTCCAGACGGCGGTCGAGCTCCCAGCCGCCGGTGGCATCGATCGCGTCCTGCAATTTCGCCTGTTCTTCGAGGAGCGCGTTCATCTCATCGTCGCTCATCGGTTCGGCGAACTTGTTGCTCACTTCTTCGAAGCGATCGAGCAGCGCTTTGGTTTCGTGCACACCTTCTTCGACGTTGCCGCGTACGTTTTTATTCGGATCGAGCTGCGGCTCCTGCGGCAGGTAGCCGATGCGGATGCCGGACTGTGGGCGCGCTTCGCCGAGATAGTCATTGTCGACACCCGCCATGATGCGCAGCAGCGTCGATTTACCCGAGCCGTTGAGACCGAGCACGCCGATCTTGGCGCCAGGAAAGAAAGACAGTGAGATGTCTTTGAGGATTTCGCGCTTGGGCGGCACGACTTTGCCGACCCGATTCATGGTGAAAATATATTGGGCCATGGGTGTACCAACGAGTGCTTGGGGATGGTTCTAGAAGTCAGCGATGTTAGCATAATCGTTTCCGCCTGCCGCTTTTGTCGGCGCGAAGAAAGGCGGATCCCCATCAATGGCAGGAGTATTCATGAGTACAGCAGGTCAGGAGACCGTCGTTCAGGCGATTGAGCGATTGGCGGAGCGTTTCGATACGGCGGATTTGAGCTTCGGCCACGGCACGGATAATGCGCTCGATGATGCTGCGCATCTGGTGCTTGCTGGTCTGGGCTTGCCGCTCGATGTGCCGGATTCAGTGTTTGATAGACCGCTCAGCGCTGCCGAAAGTAAGCTCCTGGCGCAGCTTGCCACGCGTCGCATAGAAGAACGCGTGCCGACTGCTTATCTGACGCATATGACTTGGTTCTGCGGATTGCGCTTTTATGTCGATGAGCGCGTGCTCGTGCCGCGCTCGCCGATTGCGGAATTGATTGAGGCTGGTTTCGAGCCTTGGGTGCAGCCAGATCAGCCAGTGCGGCGCATTCTCGATATCGGTACCGGCAGTGCTTGTATCGCTATCGCCTGCGCTTATGCCTTTCCGGAAGCAGAGGTAGATGCTGTCGATATTTCCGAAGATGCGCTTACCGTGGCGCGACGCAACATTGCCGATCATGAGTTGCAGGCACGAGTGCGCGCGGTGCGCAGTGATGTTTACGACGGGCTTGCTGAGCAGCGTTACGACATCATCGTCAGTAATCCGCCTTATGTCGATGGGGAGCTGATGCGCGAATTGCCGGATGAATATAGGCATGAGCCTGTGCTCGGGCTGGCGGCGGGTGAAGATGGCACCGATGTAGTGCTGCGCATTCTGCAAGGCGCGCGTTCGCGCTTGCAGCCCCAGGGCATCCTTGTCGTTGAGGTGGGTGATGCGCGTGAAGCGTTGGAGCAGCGTTTTCCGCGACTGCCGTTTTTGTGGCTGGAATTTGAGCGCGGCGGGCACGGCGTATTCATGATTTCCGCTGCTGATCTTGATGTTGTCTTGTAGCGCCTTGTTAGGGCGGGGCGGTTGTGTTTTGATATGCGCTTCCTGATTTTTGCGGTTGCCCCCGATGTCCGGTAACACTTATGGCAGGCTTTTCACGGTAACCAGCTTTGGCGAAAGCCATGGGCCGGCGATCGGCTGTGTGGTCGATGGTTGCCCGCCCGGGCTTGCGTTGTCGGAAGCTGATCTCCAGGGCGATCTCGATCGGCGCAAGCCGGGCACGTCGCGTCATGTCACGCAGCGTCGCGAGAGCGATGAAGTGCGCATCCTGTCCGGTGTGTTTGAAGGCCGTACCACCGGTACGCCGATCGCGATGCTGATCGAAAATACTGATCAGCGCTCGCAGGACTACTCCAAGATCATGGATCGCTTTCGCCCCGGGCATGCTGATTACAGCTATCAGCAGAAATTCGGTTTGCGTGATTACCGCGGCGGTGGGCGTTCGTCTGCGCGCGAAACTGCTTCGCGCGTTGCCGCGGGCGCCATCGCCAAGAAATATCTGCGTGAGCGCTGCGGCATTCTCGTGCGCGGCTATCTCGCGCAGCTTGGATCGATTCGCACGAAAGCTTTCGACTGGGATGAGGTCGAGCGCAATCCCTTCTTCAGTCCTGATGCGAACAAGGTAGCTGAGATGGAAGCGTACATGGATGCGCTGCGCAAATCCGGCGATTCCGTGGGCGCGCGCATCAATGTAGTGGCAAGCGGCATGATCCCCGGTTTGGGCGAGCCTATCTTCGATCGTCTCGATGCAGACATCGCGCACGCACTGATGAGCATCAATGCAGTCAAAGGCGTCGAGATCGGAGCTGGCTTTGCGAGCATCGAGCAAAAAGGCAGTCAGCATCGCGATGAGATGACACCGCAAGGGTTTGTTGGTAATGATGCTGGCGGAATTCTCGGCGGCATTTCCACCGGGCAGGACATCATCGCCAGTATTGCGCTCAAACCAACATCGAGTGTTCGCTTGCCAGGGCGTACCGTAAATCTTCATGGCGAGCCGGTCGAAGTCGTTACTACAGGTCGCCATGATCCTTGTGTAGGCATACGCGCTACGCCCATCGCTGAGGCGATGCTGGCGATCGTGCTGATGGATCATTTGCTGCGTCATCGCGGGCAGAATGCCGATGTGCGATCGCAGACGCCTGTCATTGCTGCGGGAACGAACGAGAAGTGAGATGTAGAAGGTAGAAGAACGGCGCGTGTCTGCGCCGGGATCGAGGCCGCGTCCTCTCACTTTCTGCTTGCTTCCATGTATCTGCGTCACTCCATCTTCTATTTTTTCTACTTCGCCGCACTCGGCGTGCTGGTGCCTTATTGGGCTGTCTATCTGCAAGGGCGCGGTTTCAGCGCGGTTGAGATTGGCGAGCTGATCGCTATTACGATGGCGACCAAGGTGGTGGCACCAGTGCTCTGGGGCTGGGCGGCGGATCTGCGTGGACAGCGTTTGATGGTTGTGCGCTCAGCGGTGTTGCTCGCAACGATTGTGTTTGCCGGTGTTTTTCTCGGTGATGGTTATTGGTGGTTAGTGCTGGTGATGGCGGTGTTCAGCTTTTTCTGGAACGCTGCCTTGCCGCAATTCGAAGCCATCACCATGAGTCGGCTCGGTAGTGAAGTGCATCGTTACAGCAGCATCCGGCTGTGGGGTTCTGTGGGCTTCGTTGTTACTGCGGCTGGATTCGGATTAGTACTTGATCATTATGGCGCATCGCAGGTTCCGATCGCGCTGTTCATGCTGTTTGCTGCGGTCTGTTTGTCTGTGCTGTTTGTGTCTGTTGATTCAAAGGCGATGCTCGCATCGAAGAGTGCAGCAGAGGAAGAAAGGCAATCGCTGTGGTCGCTACTGAAGCGTCGTCGCATCGCTGCGCTGTTGGCGGTGTGTTTTCTGATGCAGCTCAGTCATGGCCCGTATTACAGCTTCTTTTCAATTCATCTCGACAATCACGGCTATCCGCGCTGGCTGGTTGGTCAGTTGTGGGCACTCGGTGTGGTGGCTGAGATTGTGGCGTTTCTGGTCATGCGCCGTTTGTATCAGCGTTTTAGTGCGCGTGATCTGTTGCTCGCCAGTCTGGCGCTTACCAGCCTGCGCTGGGTATTGATTGCGCTGTTTACCACGCGCCTGAGTGTGATCGTGTTTGCGCAATTGCTGCATGCGGCGAGCTTCGGTGTTTATCACGCCATCGTGATTGCGCTCATTCATGAATCTTTTCAGGGACGCCATCAGGGTAGGGGGCAGGCGCTCTATAGCAGTATCAGTTTCGGCGCAGGCGGCGCGATTGGCAGCTTGTATGCGGGATATCTGTGGGATTCAGCAGGCGCAACGCCAACATTTCTGTTCGCGGCACTGGCAAGTGCGGCTGCTTTTGTGATCGCGCTGCGAAGCGAGGTCGGTGTTGCAGAGCGGCGATCAGCTGGCGCCTCGGGCGCGCAGGAAAGGCTGTTTGACGATCGTCAGTGACACGGCTATCATTCCCCATCCTCGCGCTAGTGGCGGGGAAAGTTGCGTCGCGGAAACCCTCGGGGTATGGCGCAGTCTGGTAGCGCGCCAGCTTTGGGAGCTGGATG
>JAITWN010000104.1 GCA_031285245.1 Chromatiales bacterium
CATGGCACCTCCTTCGACACCTTCAGCCATTTCGCATGTTGGTTGAACATGGAATCGACGATGTGAATGAACGCTTCATAGCAGGAGAAAAAACCGTGGCGCCCGGTGAGCAGATAGCCTTCGAGCCAACCCTGGCAAGTGTGCTCACTTAAAATCTCCATGACGCGACCATCGGCGGCGAGATGATCATCCTCGGGCAGACGCTGCGCCATCCACGTGCGCTCAGTGACTGCGTAAATCGCGTCGAGTCGGTTTGAACTATTTTCATCCGGCCCGAAAACGCGGAAGTTTTTCTGCGCGAGATTGAGCTTCATGACATCGCGCAGCAGCTTGCCCATCACCCTTGTTGCTTCGGCATCGCCTGCGCCCGGATGCTTGATCTCAACCGCATACTCGCGAAAATCAGGCATACGCAGATCATGGAGCAGAATGCCGCCATTGGCATGTGGATTGGCGCCCATGCGGCGCGCACCCGCAGGCGCAAGCGCGGCAATCTCGGCACGCGGCGCACCGTTATCATCGAAGAGTTCTTCGGGACGATAGCTCTTCAGCCATTTCTCCAGCAGCTTGAGGTGCGAAGGATCGCTGGCGAGGCCAGAGAACGGCACTTGATGCGAACGCCAGTAGTCTTCGGTTTTCTTGCCATCGACTTCGCGCGGACCGGTCCAGCCCTTTGGCGAACGCAGCACGATCATCGGCCAGCGTGGCCGCGTGAGATCACCTTCTTTGCGCGCGCGGCGCTGGATATCCTTGATGCGCGCGATCGCATCATCGACGGCTTGCGCCATCTGCTGATGCATACGCGCCGGGTCTGAACCTTCGACGAACACCGGCTCATAACCATAGCCGATGAAAAGATCGTGCAGCTCTTCGTGGCTGATGCGCGCGAGCACGGTGGGATTGGCGATCTTGTAGCCGTTCAGGTGCAGGATCGGCAGCACCGCACCATCACGCGCCGGGTTGATGAATTTGTTCGAATGCCACGCGGCAGCGAGCGGACCAGTTTCAGCTTCACCATCACCGACCACGCAGCAGGCGATCAGATCCGGATTATCAAAAGCGGCGCCATAAGCATGGGACAGCGAATAGCCAAGCTCGCCGCCTTCGTTGATCGATCCTGGCGTCTCCGGCGTAACATGGCTGCCAACGCCGCCCGGGAATGAGAAGCGGCGGAACATCTGCAACATGCCTTCGCCATCACGGCTCACGTTGGGATAAAGCTCGCTGTAACTGCCTTCAAGCCAGGTGTTAGCGACCAGTCCCGGTCCGCCGTGGCCGGGGCCAGTGATGTAAATCATGTCGAGGTCGTGCGCCTTGATCACGCGATTCATGTGCACGTAGATGAAATTAAGGCCCGGCGTCGTGCCCCAGTGTCCGAGCAGGCGCGGCTTGACGTCATCAAGTGTGAGGGGCTCGCGCAGCAGTGGATTGGCCAGCAGATAGATCTGGCCGACTGAAAGATAATTCGCCGCACGCCACCAGGCGTCCATGAGCCGCAGCTCTTCAGCCGACAGTGCCTCGTGCCTGGTTTGTGTCCCGCGTTTCTCAGCCATCAGTAAGTCCTCCATATCTTCAAAGTCCATTTATAAGGCTTATCCGTCAGATATCCCTGGCGTTGTATATTTCAAGCGCCGCCTGCGCCATCACCCGCGCCTCATCGACCGGCTGCACGCGCACATCGACACGACTGCCGTCGCTGCTGATGCGCGCCGCTATACCCACAGCGTGCTCATTACGCCCAGCGTCGAGGCTAATACCCAATTCATCGAGTCCGTTCAGAATGCCCTGCCTGATCCGTGGTTGATGCTCACCTGTACCGCCACCGAAAACGATGCCGTCAAGTCCACCCAGCGATGCAATATAGGCACCAATGTATTTGCGCACGCGATAGCAAAACACCTCGACCGCAAGGCGTGCGGCAGCATCATCGCTTGCGAGCAACACACGAAAATCTCCGCTGATGCCCGATATGCCAGCAAGTCCGCCGGTACGCGTCAGCATCTGCTCCAGCGCATCGAGCGTAATGCCCTCACGTTGCAGATAGATGATCAGGCCGGCGTCGATATCGCCGCTGCGGGTCGCCATCATCAGCCCTTCAGTTGGCGTGTACCCCATCGAGGTATCGATCGCCTGCCCCTCGAGCGTTGCTGTCACCGAGCAGCCGCTGCCGAGCTGCACGCTGATGAGGCGCCCTCCCCGCGGCAGATCCGGGCGCAGCTCGCACCACGCCCGCCACATCGCTTCGTGAGCAATGCCGTGAAAACCATAGCGCCGCAAACCATACTCGCGCGTGATCGATTGCGGCAAACCATAGGTCGTCGCACGCTCCGGCAACTCAGCATAAAAACTGGTATCAAGCACGGCAACCTGCGGCAAGGCCGGGGTTTGCAGTGCGAGTGCGGCATCGAGCCAGGAGAGCGCCACGGGATTATGCAGCGGCGCAAGTGGAGCACAGCGTTCAAGTTCGGCGCGCACTGCGTGATCTATGCGCGCACTCTGACTCAGCTTGCCACCATGCACAAAGCGATGCGCTACTAACGTGGGTTTTACCTTCACGCGCGTGAGTAAAGCACGCAGAAATTCCGTATCAGGTACGATCTGCTCATGACGTTCCAGCGCCAGATATACCAGTCCTTTTTCATTGCGCTGAAACAGCGCGAGTCGCACTGAAGAACTGCCAGCATTCACGATCAAAAAAACGGGATGTTCCATCATCATCACCATTTCGTAAGAGCGGCGTGCCCGTCAAAACACGCCGGCAGTACGCCAAAACCGAGGATTTCGGCTATTTTGCGCTCCGCACACAGAGTGTTCTAGGAAAATAATATTATTTAAATTCATATAGATAACAAAATACTCTGTGACTGAGTTCGCAATAGCGAGCAGCTTGAGCTAGAATCTGCCCTCACTAGCAACACAAGCGGACGCCCAGGCGGCCAGCACCAAATCGAGAACGAAGACATAGACAGGGACAGAGCGGTTCCACTCTTCACCCACCGCTCAATGAACTGAAACCCAACACCGCGGTTCTGGCTTCAAACCCAACCGGCGCCCCGGTGAACGAGCGTCGCAAAGCCCCCCATGACAATCTTGAGGCTACCTCGGGGCAACAAAACGCGATTCCCCACATGAGGCGGGGATGATCTGAACAGGGAGTGGAGCCATCCATCGAGAGATGGCTGTATCGACGATACTTGAGCGTGCATTCATGCCAGCCGTAAGGATTTGCGTCGGCAGATTGAGCGTTCACTCTGGGAATGACCTGGGAGATGGCGGAGAGGGCGGGATTCGAACCCGCGTGGGGCGTAAACCCCCAACCGATTTCGAGTCGGTGCCGGTATGGCCGCTTCGGTACCTCTCCTAAAGAAGCACAGGGGTAACCCCGTGCGGTCGCCATTATAGAGTTCCATACGCAGATGGGAAAGCCTATGCGCAAGGAAATATCAGACTGGATGTTCCGACTGGTGATGGGTGTCATTCCAGTCACCGGCGCGATACTGCTCACTGGTTTCGCGATTCCGCCGAGCACGCTCGAACAAATCGTTCGATCCGGTGAGTTGCGGGTAGCCACCACGGTCGGCCCCACGACTTACTATCAGGACGGCCAAAGCGCCACTGGCTTCGAATATGACCTCGCGCGCATGTTCGCCGATCACCTCGGCGTCAAGCTGGTCGTGGTCACGCCCGACAATCCCGACGACATGCTCGCCCTGGTCGCACACCGGGAAGTTCACTTCGCGGCCGCGGGCATCAGC
>JAITWN010000135.1 GCA_031285245.1 Chromatiales bacterium
CTCGGCGCCTGAAGGCGTAGCTTCGGTGCGCGTTGCCGATACGCGCACGGCGCTCGGTCATCTCGCTTCCTGGTGGTTTTGCCGTTGCTGCCGGTAATGCCAACAACTGGCGCAGCAAAACGTCCACGCCACCAGGAAGCGAGATGACCGAGCGCCGTGCGCGTATCGGCAACGCGCACCGAAGCTACGCCTTCAGGCGCCGAGCGATCGACGAGCAATGCGCCAGCGCCGCGCGCCATAGCAGTAGCGAGAAATTCATGCGCATCGAAATTTGCGCCACGCAGCGCGACAAAAAGATCGCCAGGCGCCAGACTGCGCGTATCGGTGCTGAGCGCATGACAGCGCACATCCGCCGCACCATGGAGATGCCCGCCGGTAGCGCGCGCCACTTCTTCAAGACTGATGCCGCCTTCCAGCGCGACACTCGCCGGCACGATCAAGCTCATGCCCGCCCTCCCAAAATATTGCTCACCAACTCACGATCACTGAACGCCAGACGCTCAGTGCCGATCTGCTGATAGTCCTCATGTCCTTTACCCGCGACGAGCACGATGTCGCCAGCGCGCGCTGCGCGGATCGCAGCAGCAATTGCATTGGCACGATCGCCAATCACATCAACTCCAACGCCTGCCGGCACGCCCGCGAGAATCTCATCGATGATCGCGCGCGAATCCTCTCTGCGCGGATTGTCATCGGTGATCACCACGCGATCAGCGCAAAGCGCTGCGATCTTTCCCATCAGCGGACGTTTAGCGCGATCGCGCTCACCACCGCAGCCAAACACACAAAAGAGACGACCTGCGCCATGAGCACGCAGCGTGCGCAGCACCTGTTCGAGCGCATCAGGCGTGTGTGCGTAATCAACGATCACCAGCGGCTGCGTCGCGCCACCAAAGCGCTCCATGCGCCCCGGCACTGCGCGCAGCAAAGCCGCGCGACGCAGCGTTTCTTCGAAGGCAATTCCCATCACCAGCAGCACCGCGATCACCGCCAGCAGATTCTCCGCATTGAAGCGACCAAGCAGCGGCGTATGCACCACGCCCTCGCCCCAGCTTGAGCGCACTTGCAAAGCCATGCCGGTGATATCCGCACGCAGCATTGTGCCGTTCACCACGCATCCATCTGTGTCGCTAGCGATAGCAACATCACTGTCGAGAGCAAAGCGCACGCTCTTGATGGACGCATCAAGACCAGCAAGAATCTCGCGGCCGCAGGCATCACTGCGATTGACGATTGCGAAACGCAGGCCAGGAGTTTGGAACAAGCGCTGTTTGGCACGCCCATAGGCCACAAGATCACCGTGATAATCAAGATGATCGTGGCTGAGATTGGTAAACACTGCGCTGGTGAAATCTACGCCGAGCGTGCGCCCTTGCGTGAGTGCGTGCGAAGACACTTCCATCACCACGTGACGCGCGCCGGCATCGCGCATGCGCGCAAGCTCTTCCTGCAAGGTCAGCGCATCGGGCGTTGTGTGCGAGGCAGGCCGCAACTCGCCATACAAACCATAACCGAGTGTGCCAACGACGCCGCACGGCGTTTCATCCACCGCAGTAAATGCCTGGGCCAGGTAATGACAGCAGGAAGTCTTGCCGTTGGTGCCGGTGATGCCAACGACCGTCACCGCGCGCGAAGGCTCGCGATGAAAGCGCGCAGCGATCGGTCCGATGCAATCGGCGAGCCCTGGCACGGCGATCAGCGGCACATCGCCGCGCGCGGTCTCACGCGCTTGCAGCGCGACCGGATCTGCCGCGTCGTAGGCGATCGCCGCTGCGCCCGCCATTACCGCTTGATCGACGAAACGCATGCCATGCGCGCTACCACCGGCGCAGGCGAAAAAGAGATCGCCGCTGCGTACGCGACGACTATCGAGCGCAAGACCCGCGATATCGCGATCTTCGCGCGCATCCACCGCGGCGAAGCCCTGCAACAATGCCGCCAGGCGGAGGGAATCATCTGCTGAGCTTTGGTGCGAAGGCGTCATTACATCACTCCCGCATCTTCGCTCACCGGCGCCAGACCATCGGCGCGCGGCACCTGCGCATCGGCATACCATTGGCGCGCATAGCTGCCATCAGGCACGACACCAAGCTGGCGCAGCGCACCATTCATCACGCGCGAAAACACAGGGGCTGCGACCTGGCCACCGTAATATTCCTCGCCATGCGGACGCGTTACCACTACCGCCATCGCAAGGCGCGGATCGCTCGCCGGCGCTACGCCCGCGAAAACCGAAACGTATTCACCCGCGGAATAACCACTGCTGCTCGCGATCTGCACCGTGCCGGTTTTGCCCGCGACGCGATATCCGGGAACGCTCGCGAGCACGCCGGTACCGCGCGCTGAAACCACGGTCTCCATCATCGCGACGACTTCGCGCACGGTCTTGGGCGTGAGCACCTGAACCGCTTCCGCCGGCTCAGCAACCGGTACGAAGGATGCCGGCTTGATCCGGCCATCGCCGAATATCGTGTAGGCAAGCGCGAGCTGCAACGGCGTCACCGATAAACCGTAGCCGAAAGACAGTGTCGCGCGCTCGACCTCACGCCAGCGGCTGAAATGCGGCAGCGAGCCACTCACTTCTCCGGGGAAACCGGTGGCCGTGTTGGCGCCGAATCCAATCGCGGAAAAAGTCTGCCATAACCGCTGCGGCGGCATCGAAAGCGCGATCTTGCTCGCACCGACGTTGCTCGATTTCTGAATGATCGTGGTGAGATCGACCGTGCCGTAATTAGAAACGTCGCGCACCATAGCCCTGCCAACGCGATAACGCCCTGGCGCGGTATCTATCAATGACGATGGCCGGTATAGGCCAGCCTCAAGCGCCGCGGCAATGGTGAACGGCTTCACCGTCGAACCTGGCTCGAAGACATCGGTAACGGCACGGTTGCGAAACGCACCTGGCCGCATGCTGCCGCGATTGTTCGGGTTGTAAGAAGGCTGGTTGACCATCGCCAGCACTTCGCCGGTGCGTATGTCGAGCAACACGGCCGAAGCCGATTCAGCGTGATGCTGCTGCACCGCGGCCTTGAGTTCGCGATAGGTGAGGTACTGCAAGCGACGATCGATGCTGAGCGCGAGATCCTTACCCGGCGCGGCGTCTTTGATCGCCGCGACATCCTCGACCACATGACCGAAGCGATCACGCAGCACCCATTTCGAACCCGCCGCGCCACGCAACCAGGAATCATAGGCGAGCTCCATGCCTTCCTGGCCGACATCATCGATGTCGGTGAAACCAATGATATGCGCCGCTACTTCGCCTTCGGGATAGTAACGACGATATTCGCGTTGCAGGAACACGCCCGGGATACCAAGCGCAGCAACACGCTCGGCGAGATCAGGGCCGATATGACGGCGTAGATAGAGAAAACCGCGATCGGAGCGCTGCTTGAGCTTGGTCGAGAGTTCAGCCGGCGGCATGCCGAGCACGCGCGCGAGCGCAGGCCAGCTCGCCTCAGAACCGACCATCTCGCGCGGATTCACCCACACCGAATCCACCGGCGTACTTATCGCGAGCGGCTCGCCATTACGATCGGTGATCATGCCGCGATGCGCAGGGATAGTGAGCGCGCGCAAATGGCGCGCATCGCCCTGGTCTTGCAGGAATTCGCGATTCATCACCTGCAGGTCGAGCGCGCGCCAAGTGAGCGCGCCAGCACCCATAGCCAGCACTGACAGTACGCTAACGACGCGCCAACGCTTCGCCATACGAGGAGAGGCGCCTGAAGGTGATCTTCGCACTGATCTGATCATGGGCCGACGATCACTATTTTGTCAGCCTGGGGCAGCGTCATCTGCAAACGATCGCGCGCGATCGCTTCGATGCGCGTTGGTGTTGCCCAGGTCGCCTGCTCTAGCATCAGCCGATTCCATTCGATATCGAGATCGTCTCTCTGTGACTTGAGCGCTTCGAGCTCGATGAAGAGCTGACGGCTGTGATGTTTGGTGTAGACCACCGCGAGCGCGGAGCACATTACGGCGAGCGCAAGCACGATATAAATCTTGTGCACGTTTTTTTTCATTGCAGGCGCTCTGCTACGCGCAGCACCGCGCTGCGCGCGCGTGGATTGGCCTGCACTTCTTCCTGCGATGGCTGCATCGCAGCGCCAATAGCGCGAAGACGCGGACGCCGCGCGCTATCAGGCACTGGCAGGTCGGGCGGCAGATCATCGCCGCGCGCTTGCTTGCGGATGAAGCGCTTGACCATGCGATCTTCGAGCGAATGAAAAGAGATTACCACCAACCGACCACCAGGGGCAAGCACATCAATGATGCGATCGAGAAACACGCCTAGCGCTTCGAGCTCGCCATTGATGTGGATGCGAATCGCCTGGAAGGCACGCGTCGCCGGATCCTTGCCTTGTTCCCAAGCAGGATTGGCGCGCGCGATCACTTCTTGTAGATGCATCGTTGTGAGGAAAGGCCGCACTGCGCGCTCACCGACGATGGCACGCGCCATGCGTCGCGCATGTTTTTCTTCGCCGTACTCCCACAGCACGCGCGAAATCTCCGACTCCGGCGCTTGCGCCAGCCAATCGGCCGCGCTCTGTCCTGTGCCCGGGTCCATGCGCATATCGAGTGGGCCGTCCTGTCTGAAGCTGAAACCGCGGCGTGGATCATCAAGCTGGGCCGAGGAAACCCCCAGGTCCACCAGCACACCGTTCACTTTCCCTGTGATTCCAAGCGCAGCCGCTGCCACATCAAAACCCACGAAAGACCCGCGCTCAATCACGACCCGCGTATCGTCGCCGAAGCGCAATTCGGCATTGGCAATCGCTTCCGGATCACGATCCATCACTACCAGGCGCCCTCTCGGTCCGAGACGACTCGCGATCAGGCCAGCATGTCCGCCGCGGCCATAGGTCAAATCCATATAAATGCCGTCAGCGCGAACATCGAGGGCGTCGACCGCCTCCGATAGCAGCACCGGCCGATGCGTGTAAGCAGCGTCCGCCATGACGTCATAGGGACAACGTGTGGAGATACTCAGAGACCCGGGAATCGTCACGTGGTCCGAGGAGTGGCGCTTTGCAGTGATTGCTCCAGGTCTGCTCGTCCCACAGCTCGAACTTGTTGACCTGCCCGATCAGCATCACGCGCTTGTCGAGCCCGACCAGCTCACGCAGCGGCGGGGGCAACAGAATGCGCCCCTGGCCGTCCATTTCGCAGTCGGTGGCAAAGCCGATCAGGCGACGCTGCAATTCGCGCGCGGATTCATCGAAGTTCGGCAGATCGGCAACCTGGCTCTCGATGACTTCCCAAGTCGGCTGCGGATACACCAGCAAACAGGGCGAGTTGTGATCACGGGTGATCACTAGTCTGCCCTGACAGGCATTCTGCAGCAGATCACGATACCGACTCGGCACGGTCATCCGGCCTTTGGCATCGAGATTCAAGGAGTTGGCACCACGAAACACGATTATCTGCGCCCCACGTTTGACCCGCGATTCCCCACAATCATCCACTTTTCCCCACTCCGCGACACTATATACTGCCACAAGCCACTGTCAAGAACGAAGAAAGCCCTATTTCAGGGACAATTCCTCTTTGTGCCACAGTAACTTAGCTCACGAGCAGCAAAGTGGGAGATGAAGTACGAGCAGACCCAACGGATAGATATTCAAATCATCAACTTGCGGGTTTTTCGTGGGATTATTTGTGAGCGGTGCAGCGGAACAGGCGGAGCGAGAAGGAGAATACGGCGAAAGAAGTGGGAGCCGGCCTGTAAGCCGGGTTCTGTCGAGGACAGTCATTCATCTGGGACGCGCGTCGCCACGCGCCTCAAGCGACCTACCCGGGAACAGCGCGGGCCGCGCCATCGTTCCCCTATTTGGTCTTGCTCCGAGTGGGGTTTGCACTGCCACTGACGTTGCCGCCAGCGCGGTGCGCTCTTACCGCACCATTTCACCCTTACCCACCGTAGCGGGCGGTATATTTTCTGTTGCACTTTCCGTCGGCTCGCGCCGCCCAGGCGTTACCTGGCACTCTGCCCTATGGAGCCCGGACTTTCCTCCCGCGAACGCGCCGCGAGCGACTATCCGGCCGACTCCCGGCGGTCACGGTATAGGGGTCGATGGGGAATTACAAGGCAGCTTTGTGGGGTGAGGCAGGCGGCATGTGCGAAATAGTGACCGGCGATGCCCGTTACGTTTTTTCAGGACACGGAGCCGCTGCGCGCCAACGGTCCTGAAAAAGCGTAACGGGCACCGCTTCAAGCATTGCGATGTATTCAAGAGTAAAAATAGACGTTTTCTTGAAGCCTCAGCAGACCCTTCAAGGCAGGTCCGGGAGACTTTTTCAAAACCGTTGGCGCGCAGCGG
>JAITWN010000138.1 GCA_031285245.1 Chromatiales bacterium
CCGCTGCGCGAGCTCGCCGGGCGCCCGCTGGTGGAACATGCCTGGCGCTGCGCGAAGGCGAGTGCGGCGACAGAGGTGATCGTTGCCACCGATGATGAGCGCATCGCGACTGTCGCGCGCGGCTTTGGCGCGCGTGTGTGCATGACGGATTTGGCGCATGCTTCAGGCACGGATCGCATCGCCGAAGTGGCACGCATCATTGGACTTGCCGGCGATGACGTAGTGGTCAATTTGCAAAGTGACGAGCCGCAGATGCCGCCCGCGTTGCTCGATCAGGTGGCGTACGAAGCGTTGGGTGATCGCGAGGCATCGATTGCCACGCTATGCACGCCGATTGAAAGTGCGCACGAGCTTTTCGATCCCAATGTGGTGAAGGTGGTCAGCGATCAGCGTGGCCATGCGCTTTATTTCAGCCGCGCTCCGATACCGTGGGCGCGTGATGCGTTTGCGCAGGAGGCGCGTACCTTACCGCCGGTATCTGTTGCGCCCGCGGGCTATTTCCGCCATATCGGTCTTTATGCTTATCGCGTGGGTTTTCTGCGTGACTTCGTATCCTGGGAGCCTTGCGCGCTCGAACGCACCGAAGTGCTCGAACAGTTGCGCGCCATGTGGCATGGCCATCGCATTCGGGTAGCAGTGGCTTGTGAGCGCCCGGGACCGGGCATAGATACGCCGCAGGATCTGGCAGCCTTGCAGGCGGTGATGGGCTAGATGAGCGTGTCCTTCTAAGTAGTGCCTAATAAAAGTTTTTTGAAAGTGCCGCTAGCCGGTTTTTATTTCCCTCTCCCACAAGTGAGGTCTCTGCGAAATGGTGAGCGGCGGCGCCCGTTACGCTTTTTCAGGACACGGAGCCGCTGCGCGCCAACGGTCCTGAAAAAGCGTAACGGGCACCGCTCCAAGCATTGCGATTCATCGAGAGAAAGACAAAAGCCTTTTCCCACATCCTCAGCAGACCTTTCGAGGCAGGACCGGGACGCTTTTTTGAACCCGTTGGCGCGCAGCGGCTCTGCCCATCATCTATTTGGGTTTCAAAAAAGCGTCCCGGTCCTGCCTGATCACTGAAGTATTGGTGTCGGGTGCGGTAAAGCGATTTCTTCTGTGATCTGTCATACACCGTCGTTTCTCAGAGGTCTCACAAGTGGGAGAGGGGGGAACTTCACAAGAGCGCGGGGCTAACGCCCCTCGCAATGACGAAAATTAACTGAGGAACGACAGAGTTTTCAGGCGACGGGCTCGGCGCGATCTTCCAGCCGTTCGACTTCCATCTCTGCGAAATCCACCTCTCCATCGCTTCCCACAATGACGGGGAGGGTGATGGTCTCCGGCACGCGCCGGTGGGCTTCGCCGTGCTGGTCGGGCTGGATGGTGGTGTGCCCTTCGCTTTGCAGCACCATCAGCGCCGGCTCTTCGATCAGGATTTCGAGTATCTCGTAGATCTGCCCGTTATGGCGCACACGTTGCCCAATGAAGGCGTGCGACCAGCTTGCATTGACATCCTGGTGCGGATTTTTCGTTGGCATGTCATGAGCTTCAATGATGAAGTTGCCATGGTCGTATAATCCACAAGGTTTGTCCACCAAGCGGCCGCCCGTTTTTTCAAGGCGCTGGAGGCTCACTAGTTGATCTATAATTCACGCCATCACGCGTTTTTTTCGCATTCCTGCCCGCTGGCAACTTCCTTATGGTGTCTCTATGTCTGATCAAACCGTTGCAAGAGTTCTCTTCGTCTGTATGGGCAATATCTGTCGTTCGCCGACCGCCGAAGGGGTGTTTGGAGCACTGTTGAAAGCACACGGGCTCGATACGCTGGTTGAGATCGATTCGGCGGGCACGCATGCCTACCACATCGGCAGTGCGCCTGATCCGCGCTCCTGTGCCGCGGCCTTGCGACGCGGTGTCGATCTCAGCGGGCAGCGTGCGCGCCGGCTCGAAGCTGCTGACTTTCATGATTTCGATTATGTGCTGGTGATGGATCGCGAAAACCTGGAGGCGCTCGAGGATCGCTGTCCGCCTGAGCAGCGCAAACGCGTGCGGCTGATGCTCCAGTATGCACCGCATCTAGGTATCGATGAGGTGCCAGATCCTTATTACGGCGGCGCGGCTGGCTTCGAACGTGTGCTCGATATGATCGAAGCGGCGGCGCAAGGATTGCTGGACGATCTGTGCCAGCGTCATCCTGAGCTGCGGCGTTAAAACAGCGCGGGGCAGGGGAAGAACCGGTGCTGCTTGTTTTACAGCACCGGTGCGGACAGGGCGGCGAGGTTTTGCGTAGCAGTTGATGAGGCGACAGTGATCGGTTTTGCGTCTGGCTTCGTCTGCCACACCAGCATGTCGTAGTAGCTGCGGATGTGCTGCACGTATTGCACGGCTTCAACGCCGCGGGCATAGCCATAGCGCGTGTCTTTGTACCATTGCTCCTCGGCGAGGAGCGGCAAACTCTCTTTGACATCCATCCAGCGATCCGGATTGCCACCACGCTTGCGCGTCAGGATGCGCGCATCTTGCAAATGTCCGTAGCCGATGTTGTAAGCGGCGAGCGCGAGCCAGGTACGATCCGGATTTTCAATGTGCACTGGCAGGCGCTGCAAGATATAGCGCAGATAGGCAGAGCCGCCGCCGATGCTGGCAATCGGGTCGAGACGGTCAGCGACGCCAAGCTCGCTCGCGGTGCGATCGGTCAGCATCATGATGCCGCGCACGCCAGTTGGCGACACCGCTTGCGGATCCCAATGCGATTCCTGATAACCGATCGCTGCCAGGAGTCGCCAATCATGAGAGTGTTCACTAGCTGCCTGGCGGAAGATGGTTTCGTATTTTGGCAGACGTTGCTCGATGTGGCGCATGAAACGGCGCACGCCGACGTAATCGAATTCGCGCACGTGACCGTAATAACGCTCACGCAGTTGCTGCAACTGCCCGTTTTCGTGGATACGCTGGAAGAATGCATCGGCAGCGAGCATCAGACTGTCATCACGGCCTTTCGGAAAGGCCCAGGCGAGCGGTTGTGGCTCGGTGAGATCGAAGGCGACACGCAGCTCAGGATAGAAGCGCTGGCTGACGATGACCTCGTTCGAGTCAGCGACGATATAGGGAACCTGCTTTTCCCACAGACGCGCAAGCAGATCGCTGGTTCCTAATCCCGCCATCGGCTGCCAATCCACACGCGGATAGGTGGCAAGCGCATGCTCGATTAGCGCAGCGTGACGCACATCTGAGACCAAGGTATCGCGCATGTTCGCCGATCACCTCGGCGTCAAGCTGGTCGTGGTCACGCCCGACAATCCCGACGACATGCTCGCCCTGGTCGCACACCGGGAAGTTCACTTCGCGGCCGCGGGCATCAGC
>JAITWN010000195.1 GCA_031285245.1 Chromatiales bacterium
CCTGCATCCGTCTGCTCGACAATCCCAAGGCAACGATCGAAGATCTGTGCGAAGACATTCTTGGGCCAGATTTCCCGACGGATGCTGAGATTGTCACGCCGCGTGATGAAATCGCGCGCATCTATCGCACCGGCACCGGCTCGATTCGTATGCGCGCGCGCTACGAGCGCGATAAAGAAGGTATCGTCATCACGGCGTTACCTTATGCGGTATCGGGCGCGCGACTACTCGAACAGATCGCTCAGCAGATGGCGGCGAAGAAGTTGCCCATGGTTGAAGATCTGCGCGATGAATCCGATCACGAGAACCCGACGCGCTTGGTGATCGTGCCGCGTTCCAGCCGCATCGATTTCGATGCGTTGATGTCGCATCTGTTTGCGACTACCGATCTTGAGCGCAGCTATCGCGTCAATCTCAATGTCATCGGCATTAATGGTCGCCCGCAGGTCAAGAATCTCAAGCTGATGCTTGAAGAGTGGCTGAGCTTTCGCACCGATGTAGTCACGCGACGTTTGCAGCATCGCTTGCAGGCCGTGCAGCGCCGTTTGCATATCCTTGATGGTTTGCTGATCTGCTATCTCAATATCGATGAAGTGATCCGCATCATCCGTGAAGAGGATGATCCGCACGCGGAGCTGATGGCGCGTTTCGGGCTAAGTGAAATTCAGGCCGATGCGGTGCTCGATCTACGCTTGCGTCACCTCGCGCGACTCGAAGAATTCAAGATTCGCGATGAGCAGAGTAAGCTCGATGCCGAGCGCGCTGAGCTCGAAAAAATCCTCGGCTCAGAGGCGCGCCTCAAAAAGCTGATCCGTAAAGAGCTCGAGGCCGATGCGGAAAAATACGGCGATGAACGTCGCTCGCTGCTGGTGCAGCGTGAAGCCGCGCAGGCGCTCGATGAGAATGCGCTGCTGGTCGCGGAGCCGGTGACGATCGTACTGTCGGAAAAGGGCTGGGTGCGCTCAGCGAAGGGCCATGAGGTCGATGCTGCGGCCTTGTCATACAAGGCCGGTGATGCGTTGATGGCAACGGTGCAGGCGCGCAGCAATTTGCCAGCCTATTTCATTGACAGTCATGGCCGTGTTTATGCGTTGCCGGCGCACACTTTGC
Organism: Chromatiales bacterium; assembly: GCA_031285245.1. Taxonomy (GTDB): domain Bacteria; phylum Pseudomonadota; class Gammaproteobacteria; order SZUA-140; family SZUA-140; genus JAITWN01. The sequence goes on from JAITWN010000195.1 coordinate 1,111, forward strand.
CGAGCGCGCGTGGCCAGGGCGAACCGCTGACGGGTCGTTTGAGTCCGCCAGAAGGCGCGACTTTCGCAGGACTGATGGCGGGGGCGGATGAGGTGCTGCACTTGCTTGCGACCGATGCTGGTTATGGTTTCATCGCGAGTCTTGGCGAAATGCACACGCGCAACAAAACTGGCAAGACCGTGTTGACGGTGCCTGAGGGCGCGAAAGTATTGCAGCCGTTTGCAATTGAAGGGCCGATGGAAGGATTGGCGAAGGCGCGCGTTGCTGTTGCGACCAGCGAAGGCTATCTGCTGTTGTTTCCCGCGGCTGAACTGCCGCAACTCGCGCGCGGCAAGGGTGTGCGGCTGATCGGCATTCCACCGAAATCAGAGCACGAACGCGTGCCGGCGGTCGTGGTGGTGCCGGAAGGGCGCGCGCTGCGCGTGCAAGCCGGGCAGCGTCATGTCGTGATCAAGCCACGCGATCTCGAAAATTATTTTGGTGAGCGTGGTCGCCGCGGTTTTAAATTGCCCCAGGGTTTGCGCCGCGTCGATCGTTTGGATCTTGCTTAAGGAACCGCTGAAAAACCTTCGTCATTGCGAGGCGAAGCCCAAGGAGTCCACGGGGCCGTCTGGATTGCCACAGGGCTGACGCCCCTTGCAATGACGAAAATCGGAGTTTTTCAGTCCTTCCTTAACGCGGCTGGCCATGTGGTATGTTGCTGCCGCCGCTTGAAAAGGCGGGGAAGCGCCCTACTATGTCTGATTCGAAACCGTCTATTACCAAATCGAGGATGGAATGAAGCGTATCTTATTATTCCTCGCGACTAACATCGCGATTCTATTGGTGCTCAGCGTGGTGTTGCGCCTGCTCGGCGTCGATCGCATCCTCAATCAAGAGGGCGGCCTCGACATGAGCGCGCTACTGACGTTTGCGGCAGTTATCGGCATGGGCGGTTCGTTCATGTCGCTCGCCATGTCGAAATGGACAGCCAAGCGCATGACGGGCGCGCACGTGATCGAAAGCCCGCGCAATCAGGATGAAGCTTGGTTGGTCGAGACCGTGCGCAGACAAGCGCAGAATGCGGGCATCGGCATGCCTGAAGTTGCTATCTATGATTCTCCTGACGTCAACGCGTTTGCTACCGGCGCACGCCGCGATGCTGCGCTCGTTGCGGTCAGCTCCGGTCTATTGCGCGCCATGAGTCGCGATGAGGCCGAAGCAGTGCTCGGCCATGAAATCAGTCACGTCGCCAATGGCGACATGATCACACTGGCTTTGATTCAGGGCGTGGTGAATACGTTTGTCATCTTCTTGTCGCGAGTCATCGGCCATGTCGTCGATCGCGCGGTATTCAAGACTGAGAATGGCCACGGTCCGGCGTTTTTCGTCACCTCGATCATCGCGCAGCTCGTGCTTGGCATTCTCGCTTCGATCATCGTGATGTGGTTCAGTCGTCAGCGCGAGTTCCGCGCCGATAGCGGCGGCGCGCATCTGGCGGGCCGCGAAAAGATGATCGCTGCCTTGCAGCGTTTACAGCAGCAGCACCAGCCGCACCCATTGCCGGATCAGCTTCAGGCGTTTGGCATTCTGGGTTTTGGTGGCGCTCATGGCATCAAGCGGCTATTCATGACGCATCCGCCGCTCGAAGAGCGCATCGCGGCACTGCGTAACGCCACGAACTGAGATGATGCGATGAAGGCCGGATCTCGCTGCGGCGAGGTCCGGCCTTTTTTGTTTTTCAGTAGCCAGGGTCTGTCATCAAATGCGCCGGCAAGGATGAAAACCTCCCTCTCCCGCAAGCGAGGCCTCTGCAAACCGGCTGTGTGTTGCAGATCGTAAGCTAGGGGTCGCTGTTGGCGTGTTGCCTGACGAGACCATACGCCGCCAGGGAGGGCGGCGTTCGAGCGGCCAGG
>JAITWN010000069.1 GCA_031285245.1 Chromatiales bacterium
CAACGCGATGGTGCTGTCGCTGCTCTACAAGGCTTCCGCCGAGCAGGTGCGCCTGATCATGATCGATCCGAAGATGCTGGAATTGTCGGTGTACGAAGGCATTCCGCATCTGCTGGCGCCGGTGGTCACCGACATGAAGGAAGCCGCCAACGCGTTGCGCTGGTGTGTGGCCGAGATGGAGCGTCGTTATCAATTGATGGCGGCGCTGGGCGTGCGCAACCTGGCCGGTTTCAATCGCAAGATCAAGGATGCGCAGGAGGCCAAAGAACCATTCCGCGATCCGTTGCTGATGAAAATGCTGGGGCCTGAGGGCGATCCGAAAGAAGTGCCGTTCCTGGAGCCCTTGCCGTTCATCGTCGTCATCGTCGATGAGCTGGCCGACATGATGATGATCGTCGGCAAGAAAGTGGAAACGCTGATCGCACGCCTGGCGCAGAAAGCGCGCGCCTCAGGTATTCATCTGATACTTGCCACGCAGCGTCCGTCGGTGGACGTGATCACAGGTCTCATCAAAGCCAACATCCCGACCCGCATCGCGTTCCAGGTGTCATCGAAGATCGATTCGCGCACCATTCTCGATCAGATGGGCGCCGAAGCCCTGCTCGGCCATGGTGACATGCTCTATCTGCCGCCTGGCACCAGCGTGCCGGTGCGCATCCACGGCGCTTTCGTCGACGATCATGAAGTGCATAAAGTGGTCGAATTCCTCAAACGTTCGGGCGAGCCCAACTACGTCGAGGAAATTCTCCGGCACAACGAGGGCGACGGTGAATCAGGCGGCGAAGGCGGCAATGATGGCCCCGCCGGCGAAATGGATCCGCTCTACGATCAAGCCGTACGCATCGTCACCGAATCGCGCCGCGCTTCGATCTCAGGCGTGCAGCGCCGCCTCAAAGTTGGCTACAACCGCGCCGCGCGCATGGTCGAAGAAATGGAACGCGCCGGCATCGTCGGCCCACTCGAATCCAACGGCAACCGGGAAGTATTGGCCCCCCCTCCTCCCTCGGACTGATGATCAATATGACAAGCCGCCACCTTATCCTGCTGCTGCTCGCCTTGTTCCTGTCACCCGTCGCGCAGGCGCAATCGGCCAAGCGCTCACTCGATGAATTCTTCAATGGCCTGCGTACACTGCAAGGCCGCTTCGAGCAAACGATCACGCAGAACAGCCGCGTCATCCAGCGCACACAAGGCGCACTCGCCGTCCTGCGCCCTGGCAAATTCCGCTGGCAATATGAATCCCCCTTCGAGCAACTGATCACCACCAACGGCGAAATGCTGTGGGTCTACGAACCAGACCTCGATCAAGTCACGCTCTCCGCGCTCGACGCCTCCGTCGGCAACACGCCCGCCATCCTGCTCAGCACCGATGAATCACTCGACAAAGTATTCACCATCGTCGACGCCGGCCTCAAAGAGGGTCTCAACTGGGCCATGCTCGACCCCCTCAGCGAACAATCCACCTTCCGCCGCATCTTCCTCGGCTTCAACGCGCACGGACTAATGGCAATGGACATCGTCGATGCCCTCGACCAAACCATCAGCATCCACTTCAGCGAATTGCGCCGTAACGTGAAGCTCGATCCCAAGTTGTTTGAGTTTGAAATACCGGCGGGGGTGGATGTGATTGGGGGTGAGTAATTCTGGGCTCGTGATCAGGTGGAGTTGGTGACTGTTTTTAAAACCGTTGGCGCGCAACGGCTCCGCGTCCCGAAAAACGGTAGCGGACACCGCCAATCACCAACACTGATGACAGGTTGTTTTCAAAACAAACCATTACCTCATGACCCTCGACCCCCGTCCCCTAGCTGACCGTATGCGCCCCACGCGCATCGAAGACTTCATCGGGCAGGAACATCTGCTCGCACCCGGCAAACCGCTGCGCACCGCGATCGAAACCGGCAAGCTGCACTCACTGGTGTTGTGGGGACCGCCCGGCACCGGCAAAACCACACTGGCGCGACTGATCGCCTCACGCGCCGATGCGCGTTTCGCGAGCCTCTCGGCCGTATTCTCCGGCGTCAAAGAAATTCGTGCCGCGCTCAGCGAAGCGCAGCAAACCCTCACCAGCGAAAACAAACGCACCGTCCTCTTCATCGACGAAGTACACCGCTTCAACAAAGCGCAGCAAGATGCTTTCCTGCATCACGTCGAAGCCGGCGCGTTCATCTTCATCGGCGCGACCACTGAAAACCCGTCCTTCGAACTCAACAACGCCTTGCTCTCACGCGCTCGCGTCTATGTACTCAAATCACTCGATGCATCGGCACTGCGCAAAGCCATCGATCGCGCGCTCGAAGACCGCGAACTCGGCCTTGGCACACTCGCGCTCGACATGCCCGAAGCCTTGCGTGATGAGCTCGCGCGCGCCGCCGACGGCGATGCGCGGCGCGCGCTCAATCTGCTCGAAATTTTCGCTGACCTCGCGCCCGAAACTGATGGCCAGCGCGTGATCAGCGCTGAACTTCTAAGCGAAGTCCTCGCCGGCGGCACGCGCCGCTTCGACAAAGGCGGAGAAATTTTCTACGACCAGATCTCAGCGCTGCACAAATCCGTGCGTGGCTCCGCGCCCGACGCCGCGCTCTATTGGCTCGCGCGCATGCTGGAAGGTGGCTGCGATCCTTTTTATATCGCACGCCGCGTGCTGCGCATGGCGAGCGAAGACATCGGCAACGCCGATCCACGCGCGCTGACACTCGCGCTCGAAGCCTGGGAAGTACTGGAACGCCTCGGCAGCCCGGAAGGTGAGCTCGCACTCGCGCAGGCCGTGGTCTATCTCGCCTGCGCCGCCAAGAGCGATGCGGTCTATGCCGCCTTCAACGCTGCCATGCAAGACGCGCGCAGCCGCGGCTCCCTGGAAGTGCCGCTACATCTGCGCAATGCACCCACCAAGTTGATGCGTACCCTCGACTACGGCAAAAACTATCGTTATCCCCATCACGAACCGGAAGGCTACGCCGCCGGTGAAAATTACTTCCCCGAGAACATGAAGCCCGTTGAATACTACCGCCCCGCGCCTCGCGGTCTCGAACAAAAGATCGCAGAAAAACTCGCCTACCTGCGCAAGCTCGATGAGAACCACCGCAAATGAACGCCAGCCCCTTGATCCACGCGCTCGCCGTCGCCGGCGGCGGCGCACTTGGTTCACTACTACGCTACTGGGGCGGTAGTGGCGTGCATCTCCTGCTCGGCAGAGCCTTTCCCTACGGCACGCTCGCAGTCAACATCGTCGGATCATTCGCCATCGGCGTGCTCTACGTGCTACTAGCAGAACGCACCAACGCCCCAGAACTGCGCGCCCTACTGATGACCGGCCTACTCGGCGGCTTCACCACTTTCTCGGCATTTTCTCTAGATACCGTGCTGCTGCTGGAACAAGGCGAACTCGTGAAAGCACTGCTGAACGTCGCGTTGAGCGTCGTCTTGTGCATCATGCTCGCTTGGGCGGGGATGGGAGCTGCGAGACATCTGCTGTAGTCATCGCCTACAGCAGCTTTACTTTACTCCATCATTGCGAGGCGAAGCCGAAGCAATCCATACGCAGCCTAGATTGCCGGTCAATAGCTGCCTAGCGCCCCTCGCAATGGCGAAGCGGTTTTTTTCAGATCTTCCTAACCAAACACCCTCCTCGATGCTCGGGACGGTTCGGTTTTAACCAAACCGTTGTAATCAAGCGCCGCGACCTCGGCCGCATCTCTTTCGCTCGGCATGGGGAGTCCGAAAAGAAAGCCTTGAAACTCGGTGCAGCCTGCGGCGCAGACGCATGCGAGTTGATCGAGTGTTTCCACGCCTTCGGCCACCGTGGTGATGCCCAACTCGCGGCCAATTTTCGCAATCGCCCGCACGAGCGTCACGGAGTTGGACTGTTTCCCCAGGGTTTGCACGAAAGATCCGTCGATCTTGATTTTATCGAAGGGGAAAGCTTGCAAATGCGATAGCGAGGAATAACCGGTACCGAAATCATCCAGAGCCACGCGCACACCGAGTTTACGGATCTGATGCAATTCGTCCACGACCTTACCTTCGTCTCGCATCAAGGCAGTTTCCGTCACTTCAATTTCGAGTCGCTGGGGCGCGAGACCTGATTCCGCCAAGGTCGCTTGAATCACCGGCATGAGGAGCCCCTTGCCCAATTGCACAGCAGAAACATTGACCGCCACGGACACACCGTCGCTCCAGCCTGCGGCGTCGTGGCACGCGCGGCTGAGAACAAAAGCGCCCAGCTTGTCGATCAGTGCTCTAACCTCGGCGATAGGGACGAACTTGCTCGGCGAGATCCAGCCTTCCGTTTTGTGATGCCAACGCACCAGCGCTTCGCGCGTCGTGATTTTTTGCGTCTTCGCATCAACGATAGGTTGATAGAAAACGAACAGACCTTCACCGTTTTCCAGAGATTCACGCAGCTCGGACTCAAGGCGAACATGACCTTGAACCTGATGCTCCATGTCGAATTCGAATAGATGCACTGTGCCCTTGCCTGCTTCCTTGGCGGAATAGAGCGCGATATCGGCGCGCGCCATGATCTCCTCAGCAGTGGAGCCGTGATCAGGCAACAGCGCAATACCGACGGAAGCGCCGATGGTGTGTTGATAGCAGCCCTCGAACTCGTAGGGATCGGTCAGCACCTGCACCAGCGATTGAGCAAATGCCTGGGCCAGCTCCGCACTCACCTCGGGCAACAGGCAAACGAATTCATCGCCACCCACACGAGCGAGAAAGACACCCGGCCGCTCGCATACCATGCGCAGACGGCCAGCAACCTGCTTGAGCAACTCATCGCCCATGCTGTGGCCCTTAGTGTCGTT
>JAITWN010000154.1 GCA_031285245.1 Chromatiales bacterium
CCGATTTCGGCGTGGAATTCGGGAAGCTCAATAACCTGGAAGAAGTTTTAACAAAGATCGCCCATAGGGAGGGGATCTATTCGGATCTGGCCGATGGCAGCAAAAAGATGAGCGAAAAATACGGCGGCGCAGAATTCGCCATAGGTGGGATCATCGGCATGGTCAGCGAGCACCATCTGTTGAATGTTATCGTCGCCCGGACTGAGCGGGGGCTCAGGAATGACGACTTCCTCCTTGGCGTGAAACTCCCGCGCTTTGGAGATGAGAAAACAGATCGTGATGGGATTGATCTCAGGCACAGGCTCCACTCCATGGATAGGCTGTTCGTTCTCGCCCGCGGGGCAAGTATCGCGCGCGGCTTGTTGCCTTCATCAAGATAGGACCGCTATGCCGGCGCAGTGGTTCCTTGGCAGCGGCTTCTGCTGTTTTTAGTCCTTCGCTGGCTTGCTGCTGCGGAAGGTTTCAGGATTGAGATGGTAGCGATGCAGCAGTTTGTAGAGTTCAGTGCGATTTCTCTGCGCCAGACGAGCAGCCTGTGTGATGTTGCCTTCGGTCATTTTGAGTAATCGCGTCAAATATTCACGCTCGAAATTGCGACGTGCGGTGGAGAGCGAGGGCAGGGCGCCGGTCTTTAAGCGTAGTGCACGCTGCACCAGGCTGAGTGGAATCACCGCTGTGGTGCACAGCGTTGCCGAATATTCGATGACGTTGAGCAACTGGCGCACATTGCCGGGCCACGGCGCAGTGACGAGACGTTCCATGGCTTCAGGCGAGAATGATTGCGCTGGTGTGCCGCCGCCGGCCGCAATTTCGCGCAGGAAATGATTGGCGAGTAGTTGCACATCTTCTGGTCGCTCGCGCAGTGGCGGGATATCGAGGCGCACCACATTGAGCCGGTAATACAGGTCTTCGCGGAATAGGCGCGATTTCGCCAGCTCATCGAGATCGTGATGGCTGGCGGAGATGATGCGCACATTGACCGGCACATTGGCAGTGGCGCCGACTGGGCGCACTTCCTTTTCTTCAAGTACGCGTAGTAGTTTGGCTTGAAGCACGAGCGGCATATCGCCGATCTCATCGAGAAACAGCGTGCCACCTTCGGCGGCTTGAAACAGACCCTTGTGATCGCGCGTGGCGTTGGTGAATGCGCCTTTGTTATGACCGAACAACTCGGATTCGAGCAGATGTTCGGGGATGGCACTACAGTTGAGGCCGAGGAAGGGTTGTTCGCGGCGCGGTCCAGCACGATGGATGGCACGTGCAAGCAGTTCTTTGCCAGTGCCGCTTTCGCCGTGGATCAGCACCGCGGCATTGCTCACGGCAACGCGCCGCGCTTGCTTGAGCAGATCATCCATGATCGCGCTGCGCGTGATGATTTCGCTGCTGAACGAGCTTTGCGTTCCGCCTTCACTTTCTTCTACCGGAATGCCGCTGATGCGCAGTGCGCGGTGGATGTGATCGAGCAGATCTTTGCTATCGAAAGGTTTGGTGAGGAAAGTGAAGACGCCGCGCTTGGTCGCTTCGACCGCTTCGGGAATCGTTCCGTGCGCCGTCAGAATGATCACCGGCAGCGTGGAGAAGCGTTCATGCACGGTGTCGAAAAAATCCATGCCGTCCATGCCATCCATGCGCAGATCAGTGACTACTACTTGCGGCTGGCGTTCTTCCAGCAATGACAGTGCGCTCTCTGCGCTGCTTGCAGTCATCACTTCCCAGCCCGCGGTGTTCAGACGAATGGAAAGCAGGCGCAGCAGGTCGGGATCGTCATCCACCAGCAGTATTTTCGGTCGCATGTTCATCGTGGCGTCGCCTGTATCGGTGCCTGCATTGAGTCGGGGCCCATACGATCGCGCAATTGTTCTTCGATGGCTTTGAGATCGTCGAGCTGACGTTGCAGTGTTTCGATTTGCGAGGTCAGCTGAACGAGCATCTGCTCGCGCTCATCGAGAAGATACAACAGCACGCGCGCTATTGGCATGAGATCGTCCGTTGTTGTATCAGCACTTGCTGTAGCACTTTCCAGATAGCGGCGCAGATCGCTGCGTACGCGTTTTGTCGTACCCGCGCGCTCTGCAGGGCGCAGCACATAGAGCATGGCATAGTGAATCAAGTCGGGTATCGCGGCGCTTTTCAGATAACGCGCTTCGGCTTCGAGCAATTCCTGGCGCTGTGCTTCTCGCGAGAGATTGAGCCAAATATTGGCATACTCGGTGAGCTGCTCTTCAATGGCAGGCGTTGTGGGAATGCTGATATGTGCAGGATCCTCTGCAGGCGTAGCGCCGATGTCATGTACCGGCGTTTCATCGACGACGTCCAGGACTACCAGTTCGTCGGGATTTTCTGTGGTGGTCTCATGGGGCGTCAGGACGCTGCATGCGCTGGCCACCAGCACTAGTGTGCTGATGAAGAAAGCTCTGGCAAAGCGTGTGCTGATGAAAATTGCTTTGGTGTGCGCCAGCGTGCGGTGGCAATGAGGCGCTTTTTTAGGCGTTTCCAGGGGCGAGGGGCAGCATAACCCTGAGATGGGCGCCATGTTCCGAGGGAATGACCTCGATGTTGCCATGATGCAGTTGGATGAACTCCCGGGTGATGGAAAGACCAAGGCCGGTTCCCTTGACGGGGCCGCGTGCACGTGCGCGCCCTTGGTAGAAGGCGTTGAAGACTCTGTCGCGCTCGTCTTCGTCGATTCCTGGACCTTCGTCCTGCACATCGATGATGGCGCGATCACTTTGGGTTGTCACTGATATGGTGATGGAACCCTTGGGCGGTGAGTACTTTACGGCATTGGAGACGAGATTGTCCACCACGCTGCGGAGCTTGTCGCGATCGCCGGAAAGCGTGAGTGGTTCTACGTGGGTGATGAATTCGACTGATTTCGTGCGCGCGACCAAACGATATCCTGCGACCACGTCTCTGATGATTTGATCGAGTGCCACAGGCTCGTATTGTAAGCGCATGGCGCTGCGCTCAAGGATGCTGAAATTGAGCAGATCCTCGATGAGTTTCTGCAAGCGCAGGCTGTTGTGGTGCAGCATGGCGACGATCTCGGTCTGCTCGGCGTTGAGTGAACCTACGACTTGATCGCTCAGCAGTTCGCTGCCTTCGCGGATGGTGGTGAGTGGTGTCTTCAGCTCATGAGAGATGTGACGCAGGAACATCAGCTTCTGATTTTCCAGCGTGAGAATGCGCCGGCGCATCCATTCGAGCCTTTCGCCGAGCTCGCGCAGATCATCTGGCCCGGTGATGACGATCTCTTCGGTGAATGAACCGTTGCCGAGCTGACGAATCGCCTGATGCAGATGACGCATGGGTTTGATGATGAGCACAGTGAACAGCATGAACAAAATGAGCGCGAGTGGGATCAGACTCATGGTTTGCCAGAACAGGAGGCGCTGTGCTCGCTGCGCGAGCTGCTGCATTTCGCTGACACTTTCGCCAACGAGATTGCTGCTTTCGGCGAGGATGGCGCGCGCCGACGCATTGAGGACAGGGAAAGCTTCAATCGCTTCAGCGATATTCAGTGGATTCGCGGAGGTGTCTTGCAGTTTCTCGTAGACCGTTTTTTCCTGATCCGCCATGCGCGCGATGTTCTGTTGCTGGGCGGGAGAGAGTTGTTGCAGATTCTCAGCGAGCTGCTGAAACTGCGTATGGCGATCGCGGTAGAGGTTGAGCAGGGCGCGATCGCCGAGCACCTGGAACTGCCGCGCGCTGCGTTCCATCGAAATCAGATGCTCGACCAGCATGCGGCTTGATTGGGTTGCTTCTACCGCTTCAAGGACGCTGCGCTGAGCGTGCTTGCTTAGGCGGTCAACGTAAATCGCTGCTGTAATCAGCGCGAAGATCAGCGGCACCGTGATGACGATGAAACTGATCCAGATGAGTTGCAAGATTGATCTGGTACGCAGGAAGATCACGCCGTTGTATCAGCCTTGCTGTCGGCCGATGCGGCCAGCGCGGGCAGAATAGCACAGCCCCGCACGCGTCCGGGAGGCGCGGTGCTTCGCGGCGTGGAGCCGGCAGGCGCTGGTTTATGCCTGCCGGCCGCGCATCATTGGGCCATGACGAAGCTTATGGTGATTTCGCGATCCCTTGGCTTAACTGCGCTGGCTAAGGATTATCTTTAAAGTGCCCTGGTCTTTGCTCAAGATCATCAAGACCATCGTCCACGAAGCCGCCATCTGACGGGCTCTGGTTGTGATCGGTGAAATTACTGTCGCCCTCGTTGATGCCTTCATTGGAAGGAGAGGAGGGGGACTGATCAAGGAAGATGATGTCGTACTCTTCCTGCGTCAACGAGCCGGTGCCATCACTGTCAACAGCGTTCCAGTCGATGTCGAGGCCAGCGGCTTCGGCTTCTTCACGAGTTACCTTGCCGTCGCCATTGGAATCGACTTGGTTGAAAGTTGGGTGGTGCAGAGCATTCGGCGCGGATGGTACATCACTCGCCTCAGCATGCGCGAATTGCGCCGCGCTGAGACCGAAAGCGCAGACAGCAGCGAAAGCAGCAAATGATTTCACGCAGTTTCTCCTTTCCCTGGAGTGTAATGCTCCGGGTGGCAATGCCACCCGGAGATATTGCCGGCATCAATAATATCTCTCGCGTAGAGTGCGGACGATTTACATCTGGCTTTCGGAACCGAGCGGTGTGCCTCCGCTTTTGCTGCCGCTGTTGTGCCCGTCTTCAGCCTTCATGTACTCATCGGCGCTCAGTGAGTCATTACCGTCTTCATCAGCCTGGCTCCAATTGATGTTGACGCCAGCGCTCTTGGCTTCTTCCTTGGAGATTTGGCCGTCGCCGTTGGTGTCGACTTCCTCAAAGGATTTATAGGATCCCGTAGATCCCGTGGACGGCTGCATACTTTCGGCAAGCAGGGCCTGGGAGGTGCCGACGGTCAGGACGAGAGCGGCCGCAAAAGGAAGGATCTTTTTCATGGCTATCTCCTCAACTATATGGATACGGATGAATACCTAGAGTTCAGGTCGGTCAGACCAGTATGGCCCGCTCCTTTTCTGCTACAACAACTGTGCCAGTAACGTTTTTCCTATGAATGCAGGCGGTTGTGATGATCAAGCGGGGAGATGGTGTTGGCTGTTAGTGACAATGTATGAAGCGGTGCGAGTTAACGCACTGGTATGTCTGCAGTTCGTGGTGTCTGCGCACATGGACGCCAAGGTGCGCGAGGCCTGGAATGGAGGCGGACGGTGTCCCGTCCGCGCTGGTGTTAGCGTCGTTTGCTGCTACTGCGGCGCTTGTCGAGTTCATCGAAACGTACGCGCAGGAACTTTCCGGCATAGGATTTGCCATCGAGAGCTGCGACTGCTGCACGCGCCTCATGTCCTTCCATTTCGACGAAGCCAAATCCGCGACATTTGCGGGTGAAGACATCGGTCGCGAGGTGTACGGAACGAACCGTACCGAATTCAGAGAACAGTCGGTTGACATCTGTTTCCGAGGTCTCGCTTGGCAGATTGTTCACAAACATTTTCTTCATGTGACCTCTCCGACCATGATGGTGCTTTATTTGGATAAAAGCGCTTGCCTGCGCCGGTGCGCGCAATCAAAGA
>JAITWN010000206.1 GCA_031285245.1 Chromatiales bacterium
GGTCGGCGCACGGTCAGTGAAAATTCTCGATACCAGCCTTGCCGCTCCTGACAGGCATAGAGCATATCGAGAAGATTGGGACTGGCGCGCCGTACACCGCGCCCGTCATGCGTCCGGAAATCGGGGATCGGTAGCCTCTCCTCGGGTGGGGCGGTGAGAAAGAGATAACCGATCGGCACATGAACAGCCTGCGCAAAGGCTTCCAGTTGTTTAAGCGTGGGTTGCATTTCTCCCGCTTCCCACTCCGTGATCTTTGGGAAACGAGCAAATAACTGGTCAGCATTGGTAATACCGGCGCGCTCCCGCGCCCAACTCAACATCTCGGGTTGAATGGCAACGCGCATCATGTGGCCGCCCCAATGATCGTTTCGATATTTTTCATCTGCAATCGACCAGAAAACAGGCGGGGTAAAAGCTCATCACGCAGAGCCGCAAGCGTCCCCGACTCGGCCCGATTACGAAGCACTTCCCGCATCAACGGCTCGGCAGCCCCGCCGAACTTCACAATTGACTCCTCGTCGGCAGCAAACGTGCGAAGATTTGCGAGTTGCTCCGGCTTCACACGCTGGTGACTGTTGGATGTCCCAGTAACGAGTTGACACATGGCAGCGTTGAACTCCGGCGACGAGGCCAGGCAATATAGAAAAGCGGTGTTTGCTGGTGTTCGCGGCGTCCACACAATGAACTCCGTAGAACACACTGCATGTTCGCCTGCATTACCAATCGGCCAAATGCGTGGAATGTGCGGATTGAGCTTCGAAATCAGCACCGAGCTATTCGGTACGGGAGTTTTATTGCTCCTGATAGCCTCGCCATATTCGACAACCGGAAGCTGTGCCGCGTCGAATGCCGGAAGGCTGTAATGCGTGAACATCGCCTCCGGCGAAGCTCCGGGGTTCACCGTTCCTTTGCCCTGTTGCGCGATGTCGCCGAACGCCATTACCCGCCATCCCTTCGGAATCAAGCCTAGTTCCGATTCCTGCATGTCCTCGGCAGGGATGCCGTCGAAGTCCACGAACCACGACTTGAACAGGGCTGCGGCGATGGCTTCCAGTGTTTCGTTGGTGCGGCGGTTGAGTTCGATCTTGTCGTCGAGCGCGCCGAGGATGCGGGCGATGGCGCGTTGTTCTTCGAGGGGAGGAATTTCCACATCGCGTACATAAACTGCCGCTCGTGTCGTTGATGGAATCGGTGAGCCGTCGTCAATTTCGCCGAGCTTATGGTGCTTGATGGCATAGTACAGCCATCGGGAGTCCATTTCGGTTTTGGGAACGACGTAATAAGCCGTATCAATCACCCAAAACGGCTCGCGCGAAAATTCAACTCCCCGATATGCGCCTTTTCTTCCAAGGATTACCGCCGGGCCATCAGCCAGAGAGTTGCTTGTCCAACCGATAGGGCCATTCGAACCAAAGACACGATATTTCCCAGAAACATCGCTGTATCCGCGGAGTGCTTTCCCATATTCAAGAGAAATCTCATCGCCCCAAGTTGAATTGCGCCACTCACCCGCCATGCCCCGCCCCTTCCTGCACCACGACATACTCCCGCTCGATATTGCGGCGAAAACTCTCCGGTAAGTGCGCCCAGTCGTGCGTGTCTACAAGAATGGGGAAAGCGCTTTCCTGCAAAGCATCTTTTACATCCAGCCATTCGTCACATTCTTTCTTTAGGTTGGCGAGGTTGCGCAGCACGATGTCTAGATCGCTGCATTCATGCGCGCCGCCACTGACGCGGCTGCCATAAGCCCACACTTCGGCCTGCGGCGCATGAGTCGCCAGCACGTCGCGCAGCATCGCCAAATGGCGCGGAGCCAGTTGCAAAGCCGATGTTTCACGCTTGGGCATCGAATAACTCCTGCAAGGCTTTTGCCAGCAGGCGCACGTCTTGCAAGTAGGCGGGCAAGAGTTTCAGCGTTTCATTGGCGAAGCCTTTGCCGTAGTCGTGCGCGGTGATGTTGCGGTTGGCGCGGTAGGCCAGCCAGCGCTCCACGCCCGCCATGTCGAGCAAGCCGTGTTTTCCGGCATGACGAAACAGATCGTTGAACACCAGTTTGTCTACTTCACGCGGGCTGCCGCCGTAGAGTTTGATCGCCTTGCGCAGCAGCTTGCCGCTGGTTTCCAGCGAAAGCTCAAAACTTTTGATGGCGGCATTGCGGTAGAGGTCGTACAGCACGTCCTGTTCGTTCGGCACGGTGTGCAGATGTGTGACGGCCTGCTCCAGCGTGTCGGCAGTGCGCAGCAGATGTTCGACATTGAGCGACATGGCAATACCTCCTTAATCAAGCTGCGCGCTGAGTATTTTTACTCAGCACATTCAGTAAATAACGTCGGGAGTTCATACCCCAACCCCTTAAGGTTCTCTCGAATAGCCGCATCCAACTTCGCCCCGCGCGCCATCTGTTCGGCCAACTGCGTGGTCAGGCGGCGCATCTTGTCGTCGAACGCCTCGCCGTCGTCCTCCTGCTCCGCCGCGCCGACATAGCGCCCCGGCGTCAGCACATGCCCGTGCTTGCGGATTTCCTCCAGCGTGGCGGATTTGCAGAAGCCGGGGATGTCGGCGTATTCGCCCACGCCACCCTCGCCGCGCCAGGCGTGATAGGCGCTGGCGATCTTGCGGATGTCGTCGTCGGTGAGTTCGCGCCGGGTACGGTCCACCAACACCCCCATCTGGCGCGCATCAATGAACAGCACTTCACAGCGCCGGTCACGCAGCCTCGTCTTCTTCACCAGACCATTGCTGCGATCCTTCGCCAGTATCCACAGACAGGCCGGAATCTGTGTGGAATAGAACAACTGACCGGGCAGCGCCACCATGCAATCCACCGCGCCCGCTTCGACCATTGCCTTGCGAATCTCGCCTTCGCCGCTCTGGCTGGAACTCATGGAACCATTGGCGAGCACCACGCCCGCGAAGCCATGCGGCGCAAGGTGATGGAAAATGTGCTGCAACCACGCATAGTTGGCGTTGCCCACCGGCGGCGCGCCGAATTGCCAGCGCACATCCTCGCGCAAGCGGTCGCCGCCCCAATCGGAGATGTTGAACGGCGGGTTGGCCAGGATGAAGTCGGCCTTCAGATCGCGCAGTTCGTCCTTGTGAAAGCTGCCTTCGTTGTTCCAGCGTATGTCCGAGTCGATACCACGCACGGCAAGGTTCATCTTCGCCAAGCGCCAAGTCGTGTAATTGCTCTCCTGCCCGTAGATGGCGATATCGCCAATGCGTCCGCCATGCTCGGCCACGAACTTCTCGCTCTGCACGAACATGCCGCCGCTGCCGCAGCAGGGGTCGTATACGCGCCCGTGATAGGGCTCCAGCATTTCCACCAATGTGCGTACCACCGAGCGCGGGGTGTAGAACTCACCGCCGCGCTTGCCTTCGGCACCGGCGAACTGGCCGAGGAAGTATTCGTACACCCGGCCCAGCACGTCCTTGGATTTGTCGTTGCCTTCATTGAGCGCAATGCCGGAGATCAAGTCGATCAATTCACCCAGCATCACCTTATTGAGCGCGGGGCGGGCGTAGTCCTTGGGCAGCACGCCTTTGAGCGATTCGTTGTCTTTCTCGATGGCGCGCATGGCCTCGTCGATCAATGTGCCGATGCTGGCCTGCTTGGCGTTGCCTTGCAGATGCGACCAGCGGGCTTCTTTGGGCACCCAGAAAATGTTGTCGGCAAGGTATTCGTCCTTGTCCTCGGCGGCGGCGTCTTCAGCCAGCAATTGCGCGTGGCGGGCCTCGAAGGCGTCGGAGATGTACTTCAGGAAGATGAGGCCCAGCGCGACGTGCTTGTAGTCGCTCGGCTCCATATTGCCGCGCAGCTTGTCGGCGGCCTTGAACAGTTCCGCCTCGAAGCCGAGATTGCCGCCGTTGTTGTCATTCTTTTGTGCCATTGCCTGCTGTCCTATGTGCCTGCTGGATCGTCCAGCACGACCAGAAATTCCGTTGCCAGCGCCACCGGCTCCACGCCGTGCCCCTCGCGGTTGAGCCTGACCAGGCCGTAGCCTTCCATCATCCGCAGCGATCGGGATAGATTGGGCACACGCCGCCCGGTCAGCGCCGCCAGCGCGGTAAGGGATTGGGGCCGCTGGTCGCGGATTACCCGCAGCAGTGCGCGGTTGTCTTCGGACAACACCGCCGCCAATGTGGCCATCGACGGGAACCAGACCGAGGGCTGACCTCGACCCGTGGCCGGATGGGTTCGATCATCAGGGCGGCGGATGCCGACTACGCAACGTTTCATCTCGGGTGTGATGGGCGATTGGACAATGCCTGCCAGTTTATCAGGCTGACATACAGAAAGACGGGTATGGAAACGACTTATGCTCGACAACCTCTCCGTCTACCGTCCCAGATACACCGCCGTGATCTGTACCCGCTCATGCCCCAACTCCCGGCTGATCGCCTGCCGCGCCGCATGATCCTGCTCACGTTGCGCAGGTGTCAGCTGAGTGGCTGACGGCCCCTCCGCCGCCGGAGCCTTCCAACCCGTCAAAACCTCGTACCGGGTCTGCGCATACTGATGCCGCAGTCCATGCATATTCCTCAAGCTAGCCGCTTTGCATTGCCCGTCATAGATGTCTCGTTGCTGTTTGTAGGTCTTGTGTGCCGGGATCAACGATCCAGCGCCCGCCAACCGGCGAGCCTCATCCAGCACCGCGCGCTGTTCCGGCGTCGTAATCGGCACGGTGCGTTCACGACCGCCCTTGGTCCACGAGCCCTTGAGGGCAATGTGATCGCCGCGATCAGCGTAGTCGGGCTGGAACTTGATCGACTCCTCGCGCCGCAGTCCGAAAGCCACCTGCAAGCGCAGGCTCATGCGAACGTAGGGATCGGTGATCCGGTTCAGCCCCTCGCCCAACTCCTTGGCCTTGCTTTCATTGGTCACATAGCAACGGTCTGGAATACCCAGCAGGGCGTTGTCCGCTGGCAGAATGCCCGCCTTGTCGATTTTCTCGGCCCACCAGCGCAAATGGGCCACGCGGTTTTTCAGCGTTCCCGCCGATAAGCCCTCGGCCTGCCAACGTTGCAGCAGAGTTTCGACATGCCTGCCTTTGAGCGAACCGGCCCGCATCTGGCGGAAACCTGCTTCCTGTAGTTGCCGAGCCATTAAACTCAATGAGCGTTGCCGGTTGGCCTGCGTCATATGGCTGCCATCGCGGTTGCGCAGACAAAGCTGGCGCAGGGTGTAAGTCAATTCATCCATTGCAGTTTTCCTATCGGTTGTCGGTTACAGAGGCTGAGAAACAAAAGGTCAGTGTTTCTGCCAACTCGCCGAAGCGAGATCCCCGAAGGGCAAGGGCCGGGCGCTCAGTTCGCCCGTTGCCTCGAAAGAGGCGTCCGCCGTGCTTCCTGCAGGAAGGCCCAGGCGGAGGGATTGCGAAGGACGACAACGCGAAATGCTGGGATGACTACCTCCTATGTGACAGGGTGAGAAATATGGACGGGCCGCGCTTGGCCGATGGCCTGCGGCGAATAGGCGAAAAGGGAAAGCGCCACATGGCGTGCCGTGTAGCAACGAAGATGGCCGGACGATTCAGGCCGAAGATGAAAAAGGCTCTGCCCATGGGTAGGGCGGCACACTGAATCGAGCCGAAGCGTGCCTGGGATGGTTCCACCCGGCGAACCGGGTCAGCGCTTGCAGGAACCTGCGCTATCGGGGCGTCCGATTGGGTACGGCATGGAATGCATGGGGATGCAGCTCCACGTGGCGCTGATTGCCCCGCGCCAAGGTTCCGGTGTTCACACCCACCGGCAGGTCATCGAAAACAGTGTGTGGGGGCATCGTCACGCGCGCAGCACTCAATGCGATGCTGCGCCAACCCACATTCTTGCTGCATTTTCCGCGCGCGTCACTGCGGCGGGCAGTGACGCGCCGAGTGGATGCCGGACGTTGGCGCAGCATCACCAAGCCTGATGTCGCGGCCCACCTCATCCCAGAACCCTCCGCCAGCCGCGTCGCAAGGCGGCGTCATCTGCCCGCGCCGTCGCCGACTCCAACGACGCGCGCATCTTGGCCAGACACTCGCGCACATGCTGCGGATCGGCTTTGGCGCGAACGGCGGTAGCGGTGGCGATTGGAGTGGCGGCGACTGGGATAGCCCGCGCTGACGCCATCGGCGGCTTCGCCATTTCCGCGCTCGATGGCGGAGAAACGAGTGCTTTGACAGGCTCCGCCCCCTTGCCCGCCCACAATTTGAAAGCCCCTTCGACCGCTCGCCGAATCAGGCCATAAAGATACGCGACAGCGTTGCGAACCAGGCCCGCCGCACAGCGCGCCGACCACTCGGCCAGCACTTCGGCGCGTTGCTGTGGCACCAATTCCGCCAACCGCGATACCAGCCTGGGCCGATGCTCCGCTGGCAGCAAATCGAAACGCACCGCGGCGCTCATCGTTGCAGGCCGTACCGCACAAGGTTTTTCCTTGCTGACCGTACCTTGTACCTGTACTTCTTTTACATACTGGTTTTGTACTTGTACTGTAGGCCCCGATTCCTCACCTTGCTTCGGATCGCCGGGCATTGTCCACTGACTTCCACTGATGTCAGGAACAACGTCGCCAACGTTGTCGATCAACGCTATCGATTCGTCCCGCACCACGTAACGACTCGCCGTCACGCATCCCTTGGCGGAATCGCGGCAATACTCAACCAACGACACCCACCCCGTTTCACGCAGACACCGCAACGCGCGAGCCACGGTTTCCGCTGCCGCTTTGGCCGCGCCCTGCACACAAGCCAGATAGCGGCTCAACTCATCGTAGGTTATGACCACGCCGCCATCGGTATCAGCCAGCGCGCGCATGGCCATCCACGCATTACGCTCCAATGGCGTGAGCCGCTTATCCAACAATAAGGCTTGAGGAACGAAGCAACCGGAAGAAACAGGAACAGGATGTGACATGACAAGGCTCCAAGGGACTCGACCCGATGGCCGAAGAAGCCCTCATCTCACCCAAGCATCGTCACGATCGCAGCAAACAATACGGAACGCGCGCCACCCGTATTTATTGCCAAATTCCGGTCACAACATCCGTGGCGTTCCGAAACAGAAGATAGGAACATCGTCCTGCAACACGCCGATGTGACGCCGCTGGATGTCATTGGATGTTGATGGAAACATCAGCGGCATCAGCTCCGCTCATCGAGGACCGCGTACCTCTGGCGCAAGCAAAGCAAACATCGTCCAGGGAAATCCAAGGACATCCATCAAGACACGCATCAGCCGCCTGGGTCCAAGAATAGGTCCAAGCAAATCGTCACCACGAAACAAACCTTATAAAAATCAACGTCTTACGCTCAAGCCCAAACTCCTGTATTGGGAAGTGAGCTGAGCTGGCGGTAAAGCAGGCTAAGTGGTGGTCAAGGCTGGCAGTTCGTCGTGGAATATAAAAACATATTTTCTACACACGTCGCCCACAAACATATATAAAATCCATTTTTCTATACATGTTTCATTTTGTTAGTTAAGGAAATCGCCTTTTTTGAACACATTGCCCCCCCTTGCCAAGGATAAAAACTTCCAGCGTAGGGTATATAGCCATTCTGAATGGCTATGATTTTTTTAGGGCTCTGTGTTACACGCAGCATTGCTTCCAGCCCAGCTATTCCAGTGCAAGTTGCGCGTAGTCCCTCACCTCGCTCCCTCCCAAAGATCCAACATAGGCTGTTGCGACACCATAATCGCACCTGAGTTGGTGCGATCAAGATCAAGGATGATCATTAACGCGAGAGTGAGCAGCAGCAGTAGTAACGTCGTTGAAAAGTGGTGGGGTTTTTTGTCGTGGGCGGCGGTGACTTCTCCTAATATCAGCACTGCAATAGCGATGTAGAGCAGTAAGGTGTGCAGTACGCTGTCGGGGATTTTTGCGGTGCGGGCGGCGAGTCGTTTGGTGGCGATGTCGAAGCTTGCGCTTACGGCGGTGGTGAGGCCGGTGCTGATGGCGAGTGTGGGTTCGTTATGGGCGGCGGTGATAGTTGCGTTCCATAGTGGTATTTGTAGTTCTTTGGTTGCTCCCATGTCGTTGCGGTCGGTGTAGGTTTGTGACCAGATTACGCGTGCTTCAAGGTAGTTGCGCAGTGCTTTGGTGACGATGATGCGATCGGGTTCTTGTAAGGCTTGGGCGAACATCCACGCGGTTTCAAGGGCGTTTGCTTCGGTCACGACGAGATCGCGCCGTGTTTCAAATCGATCGAGTGCGAGTGAGAAGGTGAAGGCGAGTAGCAGTGCCATGAGTCCGAGCATGGCGGTGAGGAGGAAGTCGCGTCCGTCGCTACCGTTTTTCCCTTGCGGTGCGGAGCCGCGTTTGCGCCGTGACCAGCGTGCGCCGTGATAGCCGAGTCCGCTCAGTGCGACGAGGCTCGCGAATATCGCCGCGCCTATCTCCCATAGCGGCCAGACATGCAACCAAGAGGTCAGTGATAGCGTGCTCGAATCGATGGACATTGCTGTCCTCTCTGTCATTGACGAAACAGGTTCGTATCAATCACAAAGTGCCGCCATCGCAGATGCGATGGTTACATTCACGCGTAATTGCCGTTATCGCGCTCAAACGGCTGTTCGATGGATGATGTTTGCGCGAGAAAGCTCGTCTCGCATATAGAAGAAAAGCAGCGATGCACCCATCCGGATGCGCTGCCGCTTTGATTATTACCCCTCAGAACCTCACATTGAAATTCGCGCGAATGCTGTTGTCGCTGAAACCAGAGCCAAATTGTCCGCCGTAGGAGACGCTGATGCTGCCGCCCTCGGTGAGGGAGAATTCAACGCCGGCATCGACAATGGCAGTATTGCGCGCGATCGCGGTGCTGGCGATGGTAAATGCATCGCTACCGGCGAAGGCGAGTGCCGTTTCGGGCACGTCATCGCCGAAGCCATGACGCCAGCCAAGCGTGCCTTTCAGCGTGGTGCTGAATTTACCGATGTTGATGCTGTTGCTGGCAGCGCGCAGTCCGAACGTTGAGAAACTCATGTTTGTGCTTGCCCCATTGCTCGTCAATGCCGATGAGCCACCTTGTTCGCTGCTGCCATCGGTCTGTACTTTCACGTAGGCGAGATTGGCGAAATGCTCAAACCCGATGTTGCTCACCTGCATGGGGTAGCTGAGTTCGGCGAATAGCTGCGTGCTCGTGGCATCGGTAGCAGACTTTAGCGTGTCATTGATGCCGGGGAAATTAACGGTACGCGTGGTATCAATGCTATGCCAAGTGTGAGCCGCACCCGCACGCAGGTTGAATTCATTGAGCACAGTGCTGCCATAGACGCCAAGCATGTAGTTATCACTCGTGCTCGACGAGCGGCGGTCTTTTGCCTCGATGTCAGATGAACTGTAACCTGCGATTGCACCGATGCGACCATGTTCAAACGCGGCCATATCGACACCGGCGAAAAGCCCGGCAGTGGAACGATCGAGCTTTGCCGCATTATCGCAGCTATCCCACGCGCCCCAGGCACCGAAGCCATGCGTCCACAAGGCAAGACGATCGGTCGTCGCCGGCGCCAGCGTTGAAGCGCCATCTGCATAGGCCATCACGTCAGCGCGTGATGCACCAACACTGCCCGCTGCACTGCGCAAACGATCAATCGTCGCATCACGCAGGAAGCGGCTGTCTTCGAGCAGCGCGGTGCGCGTTGAAGCGTGGATCTCACCGGAGGCTTGATCGAAAGCCGATTGCGCCTGCGTTTGCGACATGCTGAGAATGGCGTCAAAGAGCGCGTTACCGCGTCCGAGGCTTTCGATGCCCGTACCCACATCGCGTTGATTGCGCGTGCGGCCAGTTGATTCAAAGCTCGTATCGTTGCGCGTCATCGTCAGGTAGACGCTATTCGGATCATACGTCAGCGTCGGATCGAGGAATGCGAGATTACTGGTGACACTCGCGAACTCACCCGTCCTCGGATCATCCGCAGTCAGGATAGTGTATGTTGTGGCATCGGCATAATTGCCTGTTTCCGCTAGTACCTTGACCTCGCCACCGTTGATGGTCACCGCGCCTGAGGCTTTGATGAGATCCGAATCACCGGCGCTATTCACTTCCACTTCATAAATCGAACCTTCATCGAAGGTGATATCGCCCGCGACATGTAGCGTGCCGATGGAATTGCCGGGCGCGGCGGTAGCGCCGCCCTGCACTACCACGCCGCCGATCGTGCCCGAGCCACCGAGGCGCGCGGCGCTCGCTACCGTGATGACGGAACTGGCGAGTGAACCATTCACTTTCAGCGTTCCCTCTTCGACGGTGGTTGCACCGCTCAGAGTATTGTTAGCGGTGAGATTGAGCGCACCGGGACCACGTTTGGTGAACGTACCGCCTGCCACACACCAAGGCTATGGTTGAAAATAAGCCGGTAAGCGCGATTCATCTTTCTCTCCTGTTCCTGAACGCTGGTTCGCCACTGCCAGACCGTGGCATTGGTCGAACCAATACCTTTGCTAAGGCAATACTGAAGCCAGCTTTTTGCAGTGTGGGAAGAGGCGCTATCATGATGGGGGCAGGCATGGCCTTGAGACCTGCGCGGCGCGGTAACTGGGCGTTTTTCCCCGAATTTTCTGGCCAAATACTTCTACTAAACGCCTTCTATAAGCGAGGAAAGCTCGTGCACTACCTGATTCGAACTTCTTCTCTCGGCCAGGCGCTCATCGCTGGCAGTGCCGATGCCCTCTGCGCCATCCTGATCGGCGATGACGCGGACGCGCTGCGCAAAGATCTACAGCGACGTTTTCCCGGCGAAGAATTGCGCGAAACCGACATCGATACGGCGTTCGAGCGGTTAACGGCGCGCGTCATCGCCCTCATCGAAGCGCCCGCAGCTCGCAGCGATCTTCCACTCGATGCGCGCGGCACGGTTTTTCAGCAACGCGTATGGCGCGCACTGCGCGACATCCCACCCGGCAGCACCGCCACCTACACTGACATTGCCGAGCGACTCGGCATGCTCAAAGCCGTGCGTGCCATCGCACAAGCCTGCGGCGCGAATCCACTCGCAGTCGTCATCCCCTGCCACCGCGTAGTGAGGCGCGATGGCGGTATTTCCGGCTATCGCTGGGGCGTCGAGATAAAGCGCGAATTGCTGCGCCGCGAAAACGTTAGCGGTTTTTGAGCGCGGCGCCAGCCTTCGATGGGTTCAGCAAAAGTTACCCCCTTTGCTCAGCGCCCTTCCTTGTCGATGATGGTATATCTGCAATGCAATGAAGCCCAACGCGCACGGCGTAGCTGCCTCTGTTGGGCTTCATTGCATTCAGCCCAACCTATTTCGTGTCGCTTTTCAAAGCGCAATCACCCACCCTCACGGCAACAACACTGCTCTCCCATGAATCTTCCCCTCGCGTAAACGCTGATACACCTCCACCGCTTTTTCGAGCGGGAAGCGTTCGATGTCGGCTTTGATATGGCCGCTTTCTGCCATCGCAATCACTTCCATCAGTTCAGTGCGCGAGCCCCAGTAAGGCACGCAGACGTCGGTGCCGTATGGCGGGCTATTGGCGGCGTAATGCACGACACCACCAGCGAGGCCGACGACGGCAAGACGACTGTTGCGACCGAGCACGCGCACGCACAGATCAACGGTTGCTTGCGCGCCGACAAAATCGAACGCAACCGTGATGCCGCGTGGCCCAGCAATTTTTTTGATGGCTTCAGCCGCTGCTTCACCATCGCGCGTATTGATCGTGTGCGCAGCGCCGAGTTTACGTGCGTGATCAAGCTTTGCCGCATCGATGTCGCCCGCGATCACGCGTGCTGGTGTCATCGCGCGCAGTATCTGTAACGCCATGTGTCCAAGCCCACCAACGCCGATCACGAGTACTGTTGCATCCGGCGTCAGCTTCGGCAGTGCGGCTTTGATCGCATGATATGGCGTGAGCGCCGCATCCATCAGCGGCGCGGCTTCTATCGGATCAAGCTTGCCGAGTGGCACCAGTAATCTTGCAGAAGGTACCAGCATGTATTGCGCCATGCCACCATCGCAGCCGAGCCCGCCACCGAAGCTTGGAATGCGCGCGTGATTTTCACAGTAATTTTCCGCTGAAGTCTGACACGTGTGACAACGCCCGCAGCCCCACGGGCCGTAAACACCCACCGCATCGCCCTCTTTCCAACCGGTGGCGCCTTCACCGAGTGCGGCGATATAGCCCGCGTTTTCATGGCCGAGCGTGAAAGCGTTTTTGAATCCCATGTCATGATCGAGCACATGAATATCGGAATGACAAACACCCGCGCCCGCGATCTTCACCAGTACCTCACCCGGCGCAGGCGTTGGCGTTTTTACATCGATCAATTCGGGTGGACGTCCTGCGGCAATGAAGCGGATGGCTTTCATGACATCTCCTGGGTTTGGAAGTCGTCGTATTACCTACGCAGTGCTCTGCGCTTGCGTGTTCTCTTGAAGAGTAATGCGTGGCGAGCATCACGCATGACGCTCGCGTTAGGTGCGTAAAAACACCATGAGGTTGACCGCGAATTTCGCTGATCAGCGACGCTGTCTAGACTGCG
This sequence comes from Chromatiales bacterium, assembly GCA_031285245.1. Taxonomy (GTDB): domain Bacteria; phylum Pseudomonadota; class Gammaproteobacteria; order SZUA-140; family SZUA-140; genus JAITWN01. The sequence continues at coordinate 12,486 of JAITWN010000206.1, forward strand.
CGCATCGGGGGATATCACCACTCTCGAACAGCATCCAGCGCTGATCATGGGCCTCTACGCACGCATGATCATTGATGAGTTGGTGGCTGCCCGTACGGCATCTCGTGTGACTTGAAATATGGCATCGGGATTGCTCATCGGCGCGCTACAAGATCGCTACGACACGCGCCTCAGCATGCATCGTAAGGGCAGCTCCCATCAGGGTAATGCCGTGACGGCAAGTTTCTGCAGCAGTCTGAGAGGCGAGCAAGTTTGTCATGGAATCTACGACAGCCACGAGCGCGCTTTGGTTCAGTGCCTGAAGTGTAACTAGTGTCATCGCTACTCAGCTTGCCGGTGAAACGATCGCACGCTTGACACAGAGCTTCACGATGATGGCCTGACTCAGGCTCTCTCAGTGCTGCTGATTCAACACGATCATCCAAGGATGAGGAGAGAGTAATGAACCGCGCGTACAAGCTCGTTTTCAACCATCATCTGGGAATATGGCAGGCGGTTTCGGAACTCGCCAAAGCACGAGGAAAATCCGGGCGCGGTGCGCGGTCCTGCACGGTTTCATCGGGCGCGAGCCTGCGGCACTTGGCGATGTCTGTCGGATTATCCGCGCTGCTTGCATGTGTTCCTCCAGCATCGGCAGTCACATATATCGTGCCCGACGGTTCGACGTTCGCCGCCGCCGGCGTACCGGCCGCGCCTGCCAACGCTGATATCATCAATCTGCAAGGCAATGCCTCGCTCAGCACCACGCTCACGCTGCCAACTGGAGCCGCCGGCCTCACCGTCAATGGCGTGCCGGGCATCAGCACGGTCACGCTTACTCCTGGTCAGCGTTTCGTCACCACGGCCGCATCCCGGTTGAATCTCTCCAACCTCATCATCACTGGCGGATCAACCGCGGTCGGCGCTGCGGGCGGCGCAATCGGCGCGACCGGCACGCTGACCATCGACGGACAAGGCACAACGATCAGCTTCATCAACAACACGACGGCTGAGCCGCGCGGCGGCGCGATTTACAGCAGCAGCGGGCTCACCCTGCAAAACGGCAATTGGATTTTCAGCGGCAACACTGGCGTTGGCAATGTCGGCGCGAGCACTATTGGCGGTGGCGGCGCGATCTTCACCGCGGGCGCGACCAATATCGGTGTGGATGCGGGCAACGTCACCTTCACCGACAATCATTCTATTGGCACCAACGATGACGGCGGTGCGATCCATGTGCAGACCGGTGGTATAACCACGCTGAATATCGGCAACACCGCTGGCGCAGTGACAATAACGGAAAATACCGCCGCCGCCAGTGGCGGCGCGATCTATGCCACAGCGAATACCACGATCAACGGCGCTACCATCACTCTCGTAGACAACCACAGCGATGATGGCGTTACCGCTGCCGCGGATGGCGGCGCGATCTTCAGCTCAGGCACGACTACGCTGAATGGCAACGTCGAGCTTTCGGATAATTCGGCGACGCGCAACGGCGGTGGCATCGATTCGATCGGCAAGCTGACGATCAACGGTGATATCACCGGCGAAAACAATCGGGCCAATGCCGGCGGCGCGATCTTCGCCAGCAGTTTCGATCTGCTGAACGGTAATATCACTCTCAACGACAACACCGCCACCGGCTTCGGTGGCGCGGTGGTTGTCAACGGTGTAACGAATCTCGCTACACAGAGCGGCGATGTCACGCTGGTCAACAATCTCGTCACCGGCGCTGCCGGTGGTAACGTCTGGGGTGGCGCCGTGCGCATGAATAACGGCGTGCTTTCCATCGGCAATACAAGCAGTACTGTTGTCATCACCGACAACAAAGTGGGCTTCACCTACGATAGCGACACCGATGTCTACACCATCACCGCGCCGGCAAGCATAACGACATTTGGCGGCGCGCTCTATGCCACGGGAACGAACGCGATCAATCTCACAGGCGACATCACACTCTCCGATAACTGGTCGTCATACAGTGGCGGCGCGATCGCCACACAGACAGTGGCCGCTGGCAATGGCAACGTCACTGTCACCGGCGATCTGCTCGCTGAGCGCAATCTCGCTGTGGCGGGATCGGGCGGCGCGGTCAGCGCGAGCGGCAGTTTCACGCAGGATGGTGGCAACGTTACTTTCAGCGGCAATGTGGCCGCGCTCTCCGGCGGCGCGGTGAGCGCGGGCGCGGGCATCTCGCTCGCCACAACGCAGGGCGATGTCACGCTCACCAACAACGTCGTTCTCAATGGCGTGAACGGTGGCGGCGGCGCAGTGCGCGCCAGCGGCTCCGCGCTCAGCATCGGCAACGCGGGCAGCACGATCCTCATCACTGATAACAAAGCCGGCTACGACAGCAGCGGCACGCAGACCAATACCGCCAACAATATGGATGGCGGCGCTCTCCTTGCCGGACAGACCATCACCATCACCGGCGAGACGATCACGCTGTCAGGCAATCAGGCGACACGCAACGGTGGCGCGATGATTTCTGCAGGCAACATCTTCATCGCCGGTGCGCTGACCGCGAATGACAACAACGCGAACTTGTCGGGCGGTGCCATCCTTGCCGTCGGCGATAGCACGCAAGACGGTGGCGATGTCAGCGCGAATGGCAATTTCGCCGGCGGTGTCGGTGGTGCGTTTGCTTCTATGGGCAACCTCAGCCTGGCCGCGACCAGCGGCAACGTCACGCTGACGAATAATACCGCTCGCGGTGATGACGTCCCCCTGGCGCCGACCACTACAGGTGGTGGTGCGATGGCTGTGCTCGGCAACATCACGCTCGGCAATGAAAACAGCACCATCGATATCAGCGGCAACAGAGCCGGTTTCGACGGTGAGGCGCCGAGCAACGAGGTGAATGGCGGCGCGCTGGACAGCCTCGGCTCAACCATCATCCACGGCAGTGACATCACGCTGTCTGATAACACCGCAACGCTGAATGGCGGCGCGATCTACGCCGGTGATGTGGTATCGGTCGGCAATACAGACAGCACACTGACGATCGATGGCAACTCAGCGCTTGGTGACCTTGGCGGCGCGATTTATTCCGGCGCGACGACGACGCTGACCGGCAGCACGATCTCGCTGTCAGATAACACCGCGCAGCGTATTGGCGGCGGCATCTATTCCATTGGTGCAGTCACCATCACGGGTGATCTGACCGCGAATAACAACACGGCCATCGAAGGCAATGGTGGCGTCATCGCTACACAGAGCGGCGACGTCGTTGTGATCGGGAGTTTCAGTGCTAACGACAACAGCGTAGGGAATTCTGGCGGCGTGGCGTTCACGTCGGGAAATATGACTCAGGACTTTGGCGATGTCAGCATCAATGACAACGTCGCGGTGAATGGCCCGGGCGGCGCCCTCTATGTGTCCGGCAACGTCAACCTTGCGACCACCGAAGGCAACGTCACCTTCACCAATAACACCGATGGTGGCGCGGGCGGCGCGATCTATGCCATTGGCACGGTAAACCTCGGCAATGCGAACAGCACAATTACCTTGACTGGTAACACCGCCAACACTGATGTCGGCGGCGCCATCATTTCACTCGAGGGTTTCACCGCCACTGGTGTGCTGATTGCGAATGACAACATCGCTGAGCGCGCAGGCGGCGCGATCTTCACCTGGGGCAATGCGACCCAAGATGGTGGCGACGTCAGCATGGATGGCAACCAAGCATACGAGTTCGACAGCTTTGGTGGCGCGATCGCAGCGTTGATCGATGTCAGCCTCGCCGCAACCTCAGGCGATGTCACGCTGACCAACAACACCGCTGGCATCGATGATGAGTATTTCGGCACCAACGGTGGCGGTGGCGCTATTTTCGCCTTAGGCAACGACGCGCAGGTGCCTCAGAGAATTGGTACCGGCAACGTCACGCTCGGCAACGCAGACAGCTTGCTCACGATCTCTGGTAACAGTGCGATAGGCAGTGGTGGCGCAATCTGGGCAAATAACAACGTCAGCCTGACCGGTCACGGCAGCATAACCAACAACACCAGCACGCAAGGCAAGGGTGGCGCGATCTGGGCGGGTGAGAATGTCACGTTGACTGCTATGAACGGCGACATGATCTTCCGCGGTAATCACCAGAGCGCTGCGCTACCGGTAGATGAGCCGGTGCCAGCGATACCACCGAGCTCAGCCAACGCGATTTATCTCAACAACACCGATGGCAATGCGACGTTCACGCTGAACGCGGACGCGGGCGACAGCATCGTGTTTTTTGATCCGGTAGAGAGCAATGCGTCGAACGGCCAGGTGACAGTGAACGCAATCGGCGGCGGCGCGATAGTGTTCGATGGTGTGGATTACACCGCGCAGGTTGATCAGTGGTCGAAGGTCTACGGCAACACGACGGTGGATGGTGACACGACGTTTGCAGTGCGTAACAGCGCGATCTATGGCGTGTTGTCTGCGGATGTTGGTCAGGAATCATCGACGTCCTTCACCGTACAGAGCGGTTCGACACTCGCGCTCGGCAGTGGCCCTGCAACAGATGCAGCGAGCGAAGTACGCGCGGATGCAGTGAGCATTGATGGCACGTTGATAGGCACGGGTACCGTGACATCAAGCAGCACAACGACCATCGGTGATGGCGCTGTCTTCTATCCCGGCGGTGTCGATGGTAATGCGGTAGGTGTGCTCACCATCAATGGTGATCTCGCCTTCAGCGAAGGCTCGATCCTCAACTACGATTTTGGCGAAGCCAACGCCAACGGTGCAGATACTGCAACTGGCCCAACTGGCGGCGGTGGTCCGCTCAACGATCTTGCAGTCGTGCACGGCAACGTGATCTTGGATGGCACGCTGAATGTCACGCAAACGCCGGGTGGCAACTTCACGCCGGGTGTGTATCGCATCGTCAACTACGATGGCTCGTTGACTGATAACGGTTTGAACATCGGTACCATCCCGCTGCCTGGTTTCTCAGTGCAGACCTCGGTTGATCATCAGATCAATTTGGTGAACGTCAACGGCGTGACGATTAACTACTGGGATGGCGAAGGTGGCCCCGGCGGCATTTTGAAGAACAACGGCGTGGTCGATGGGGGCGATGGCGTGTGGGAAGTGAATGGCGCACGCGATAACTGGACCGATTCGACCGGTGAGATCAACGCGGCGTACACCAACGGCAGTTATGCCTATTTTCAAGGCACTCCCGGCACGGTAACGGTGGATGACACCAATGGTCAGGTGCAGTCCGGCGGCATGGAGTTTGGTGTCGATGGTTATGTCATCACCGGCGATGCAATCGCCCTCGTTGGTACGGGTGGGTCGAGTAATCCGACCGTCATCGATGTCGTCGAGGCGAATGACACGGCAACGATCGCGTCCCAGTTGACCGGCACCAGCGGTGTGGACAAAACGGGTAGTGGCCGTTTGATCCTGACCGGCAACAGCACCTACCTCGGCGGCACGACGATCAGTGATGGCACGCTGCAACTCGGCAACGGTGGAACGACCGGCAGCA
>JAITWN010000221.1 GCA_031285245.1 Chromatiales bacterium
CCACTACGCTCGCGCGCGCGATGCGGCCATCGAGCGTAGTGGGCCGCGACCCTGAAAGCGATCTCGCGGTGCTGAAAGTTCCTCTCGATGGCCTGCCGACCATTGTGCTCGGCAATTCCGAATCAATTCGCGTCGGCGATGTCATGCTGGCGATCGGCAATCCTTTCGGTGTAGGGCAAACTGTTACCCAGGGCATCGTCAGCGCCACCGGCCGCCATCAGCTCGGCATCTCGACCTTCGAGAATTTCATTCAGACTGATGCTGCCATCAATCCCGGCAACTCAGGCGGCGCGCTGATCAATCCACGTGGCGAACTGATCGGCATCAACACCGCCATCTTCTCGCGCACCGGCGGATCGCAAGGCATCGGCTTCGCCATCCCCATCAGCATTGCCAAACTGGTGATGACGCAGATCATCGAACATGGCAAAGTAATTCGTGGCTGGCTCGGCATCGAGATTCAATCCCTCTCGCCCGAGCTTGCCGAGTCCTTCGAGATGCCGGATACGAATGGTCTAGTGATCGCTGGCGTATTGCCTGGCGGCCCAGCCGAGCAGGCGAAACTACAGGCGGGTGATGTCATCACGCACATCAACGGCAACCCCATCCAGGATGCCCGCAGTGCGCTGAACCTCATCGCGCAAACCGTACCAGGCACACCGATCACACTGAGCGGCATGCGCGCCGGCAAGAAGATCGAATTGAAAGCCACGGTGAGCACGCGGCCCCAGCCAACTCACCAGTAGAGATTTCCAGCAAGCGCTGCTTGCAGCGCCAATCCCCTCTCCCGCCCTGCGGGAGAGGGCAAGAGTGAGCCTCACTGCACGACTAGAACGCTACACCTCTTCTTCTTCGACCGGCTGCCTGACATAGAGCCGCGACAGCACTACGCCAACTTCAAACAGCGCCCACATCGGCAGCGCCAGCAGCGTCTGTGAAATGACGTCAGGCGGCGTCAGCAGCATGCCAACAACAAACGCGCCGACGATGACATATTTGCGCTTCGCCACCAGTTGCTGTGGCGTCGTTATGCCTGCCCACACCAGCACGATCGTCACCACTGGCACCTGGAAAGCGACACCGAAAGCAAAAAATATCGTCAGCACAAAACTGAGATAGTTGTTGATATCGGTCATCACTGCAACGCCCTCGGGCGCCACCGCGAGCAGAAAGCCAAACGCCAGAGGAAACAGCACGAAGTACGCAAACAGCGCACCGCCATAAAACAGCACCACGCTCGCAATCAGCAAAGGCAGTGCGCGGCGACGCTCACTGCGATACAGCCCGGGCGCAATGAAACGCCAAGCCTGATTCAAGATGTACGGCATAGCCAAAAATACCGCCAGCACCAGCGTAAATTTGAACGGCACCAGAAACGGCGCGGCAACTTGAGTGGCAATCATGGTAGTGCCCTGCGGCATGCGCGAGATCATCGGCAGCGCGAGCAAGGCATAGAGACGATTGGCGAACGGCGTCATCGCAATGAAGAGCACGCCCACGGCGATGATGACGCGCAGCAACCGCGTACGCAGCTCAAGCAGATGAGCCATCAGCGGCATCTCGCCGCCCTCAGGCCCGTTAGCGCGGGGGTCGCTCATCATCCGGCCTGCCGGCAGTCAGCTCCGCCGCGCTATCGCCCGTACACAGCGCAGCATCGCCGATGTTGGTATTGGCGCCGGCATTGAAGCTGGAATCGACATGGACAGCGCTGTCGCTGCGCGCAGTTCCCTGCGCCTCCAGAGAGATGGACTTGCGCGCATCCTCTATTGCCTTGTGCACCTCAGCGACTGAGGTCTCGCGCTCCACCAGTTTTTTGAGTTCCTCGGTGCGCGCAACTTCGCGATCGAATTCGTTTTTGAATTCGCCCGCGAGCGAGCGCGCTCGGCCTACCCATTTACCGACGGTACGAATGAGGATGGGAAGATCCTTGGGACCGACCACCACCAGGGCGACCACCCCAACCAGAACCATTTCCCAGAAACCGATTTCGAACATTGATACCTACTCCGGCGCGGGCAACGCCGCTGCTCGGCGCCGCCCTGCTCCCGGCGTGCGGGAAGCGCGAGCGGATGGATACGCAGGATTTAGGCTTTTTCCTGGTCTTTGGATTCGATCTTGCCTTCAAGCACGCGATCGTTTTTGCGCTCCATCTTCTCAGGAGCCGCTTCGGCAACCTCTTCCTGATCCGATGATTCGCGCACGGCATCGCGAAAGCCCTTCATCGCGCCACCGAGATCTTTGCCGAGATTACGCAGGCGCTTGGCGCCAAACAGCAGCAGCACGATCAGCAGGATGATGAGTAGTTTCCAAACGCTGATTCCCATAACCGACTACCTCCGTTCATTGATGATCCGCTGCAACGCAGCGAATTCTTACGCACTCAACCGCGGGACGCTTTTTCCTCGATGCCGGAACGACCGAAACGTCGTTCGAGTTCAGCCAGCACATCATCAGGCCCGAGCCCGCGCTGCGCGAGCAGAATCAGGGTGTGAAACCACAGATCCGCTGCTTCATATACGAGCGCATCATCATCTGCCGCCATCCCCGCGATGACCAGCTCGGTGGCTTCTTCGCCAATCTTCTTGAGCACGGCCTGCGGACCGCGCGCATAGAGGCTCGCAACATAAGACTTGCCAGCATCGGCGCGTTTGCGTTCTTCGAGAATGAGAGCGAGTTGTTGAAGGACGTCAGACATGAAGGCTTTGAGACTGCTTCGTTGCGGGAAATAGT
>JAITWN010000016.1 GCA_031285245.1 Chromatiales bacterium
GTTCGTCGACCTCGGCGGCATCGACGGCCTGCTTCACATCACCGACATGGCGTGGAAGCGCGTGCGTCATCCGAGCGAAGTCGTCAACGTCGGCGACGAGCTCGAAGTGCGCGTGCTGCGCTTTGACCGCGAGCGCAACCGCGTTTCGCTCGGCCTCAAGCAGCTCGGCGAAGATCCGTGGGAAAACCTCACCCGTCGCTACCCAGTTGGCGCGCGCGTGTTCGGCAAAGTCACCAACATTGCCGACTACGGTTGCTTCGTTGAAATCGAAGAAGGCGTCGAAGGTCTGGTGCACGTCTCGGAGATGGATTGGACCAACAAGAACATCCATCCCTCGAAGGTCGTTCACTTGGGTGATGAGGTCGAAGTGGTCGTGCTCGACATCGATATCGATCGTCGTCGCATCTCGCTCGGCATCAAGCAGACCCAGCAGAATCCGTGGGAAGATTATGCGTCCCGCCACAACAAGGGTGATCGCATCAGCGGCGTCATCAAGTCGATCACCGACTTTGGCATCTTCGTTGGCCTCGAAGGCGGTATCGATGGCCTGTTGCATCTCTCCGACCTGTCGTGGAATGTCACTGGCGAAGAAGCGGTGCGCAACTATCGCAAGGGTGAGGAAGTCGAGGCTGTCATTCTTGCCATCGACCCGGAGCGCGAGCGTATCTCCCTTGGCATCAAGCAGCTCGAGCGCGATCCTTTCGACTCCTATGTGGCCGATCATCCCAAGGGCAGCATCGTCACCGGTACGGTGACGGCAGTTGATGCCAAGGGTGCGACGATCTCGCTCGGTGATGGCGTCGAAGGTTACATCCGCGCTGCGGATCTGACGCGCGAACGCGTCGAAGACGCGCAGCTCGTGGTCCGTGTCGGCGAAGAGATCGAAGCTAAGTTCACCGGCGTCAATCGCAAGAACCACACAGTCATGTTGTCGGTGCGCGCGAAGGATGAGCACGACGAAGCTGAAGCGATGAAGGAATACAGCAAAACTTCGGCCGAGCGCAGCAGTGCCACCACGCTCGGAGATCTCATCAAAGAGCAGATGGAGAAGTAAAAAGCGGCAGCAGGATCGCCCGCGTCGCGATGGCGGCGCGGGCAGATCCCGTGTCCCGGGGAAGTTGTAACAGGGGCGGGTATTTGGGAGGGGGCAACGGTAATGACGAAATCAGAATTAATAGAACTCATCGCTCAGAAACAAAAGCACCTCTCCTCCAAGGACATCGAGTTCGCTGTCAAAACAATGATCGAACAGATGGCCCAGTCCCTCGCCAGTGGCGAACGTATAGAAATACGCGGTTTCGGCAGTTTCTCTTTGCATTACCGGCCCCCACGCATGGGCCGCAATCCCAAGACCGGAGAGCCAGTGCCGCTCGCCGGCAAGCATGTGCCCCATTTCAAACCTGGCAAAGAACTGCGTGAGCGCGTCAACGGCGAAGAGAGCGAGCTCGGGCTAGAGGGGGATGATGACGACGACGATGATGATGATCAGACACCTTCTCGCATTTCCCGCCATCTCTCCACGACGCCGGCTGATACGCGATGAAACGCACTGTCACTTTGAGCTTCGTACTGATGGTTCTCCTGTTTGGCCTGTTGCTTGGCTGGCGTAACAGTGAAATAGTCACCATCAAATACTTCTTCGGAACGAGCCAGGCACCGCTATCTTTTCTCCTTGTGCTCATGCTGATCGTCGGCGCTTTCTGCGGCGTGCTCGCAAGCCTCGGTCACATCTTGAAACTGCGCCGGGAACTGTCCCGTTTGCGCCGCAATCAGGGCCAGGCCGAACAGGATTACGACTCGCGGCGCGCGCTGTCCTACAAAGACTGATTCTTAAGCGTCTGAACGGGAGAAGCCATGTCTGCTGAACGTGCGGGTGGTGGCGCTGGGCGCCGTATCATCGTGGCGCTCGACTATCCTGAGCCCGGCCAGGCTTTACGTATGGCTGAACGACTCAATCCCGCGGCCTGCCGCCTCAAAGTTGGCAAGGAACTCTTCACCCGTGGCGGACCTGCGCTGGTCGAGCAGTTGATGACGCGCAACTTCAGCGTTTTTCTCGATCTCAAATTCCACGATATTCCGAACACCGTGGCGGCCGCCTGCAAAGCCGCGGCGGCGCTCGGCGTGTGGATGATCAATGTACACACCCAGGGCGGGCGCCGCATGATGGAAGCCGCGCGCGCGAGTCTCGCCGGTTTTCAGCATCCGCCATTACTGATCGGCGTCACTGTACTCACCAGCATGAACGCCCAGGAACTGCGCGAGGTTGGCCACCTCGAACCACCGCAGATGTTGGTACAAAGACTGGCGCGATTGGCTCGCGACAGCGGGCTCGATGGCGTCGTCTGCTCAGCGCAGGAAGCCAGCATGCTGCGCACAGCACAAGGGCCAGATTTCTTGCTGGTAACACCTGGTATTCGCCCAACTGGCGCTCCGAGCGATGATCAGCAGCGCGTGATGACGCCGCCGCAGGCGATCGCCGCTGGTTCTGATTACCTCGTCATCGGTCGTCCAATCACAGGCGCAGCCGATCCTCTGATGGCACTTGCCGACATCCGCCGAAGCATCGGTGAGAAAAACGCTGATTGAGGCGAACTCACTCGCCCTTTAGGCTCTGACACGTAGTTCATAGGCGCGGCACGATACCGCGAACTGATGTCAATGAGCCCTCAGGGAGGAGTCGAGATGAAATCTTTTTTCGTGAAGTTCTTGTTCAAATCCGGTGCCAGATCATCTGTCGCGGCGATGCTTACCGCTTTGTTGCTGGCGGGCGCGGCCTTTAGCGCGCAGGCGCTTGATAAGATCAACATCAACCGCGCCGATGCCATGGCGCTCACCACGTTAAATGGCATCGGACCAGCCAAAGCCGAAGCCATCGTTGAATATCGCAAAGCCAACGGACCGTTTCGCTCAGTGGATGATCTCACCGCAGTCAAAGGGCTAGGCGTTTCCATACTGGAGCGTAATCGTGACCGCCTCACCATCGGCGAAGAATCAGCGTCCACGTCCACGCCCGTGCCTTGATAGAGCCTTTGGCACCGTGCAGTTCCTCCACGCGGCCTCGGCATTTCGAGGCCGCTTTTTTTGGCCGATCAAAGATGCGGTCGATATAATGCAAAATTCTCAGCAGTCTATGGGCAGGATCAAGCATGATGAACAGAATTGCAGCTAGCCGGGAGCAGCACGGATGAAACTGCGTCCCGTCGTTCTATCGGGTGGTTCCGGCACGCGGCTGTGGCCATTGTCGCGGGAGTTCTATCCCAAGCAACTGCTCGCACCACTTGGTGGCTCAACGCTACTGCAAGCGACGCTCGAGCGTCTCGCCGGCTTAGAGTCTGAGCTCGAGATTCAGCCGCCGATCGTGGTGTGCAGCGAAGAACATCGCTTTCTCGTCGCCGAGCAATTGCGCGTGCAGCACGAACCCGCCACGTTGATCCTTGAGCCGGTCGGACGTAACACCGCCCCCGCCGCGACTCTCGCAGCTTTGCAAGCCCTGGTCGATAGCGGCGCACAAACGCCACTACTGATCATGCCCGCCGATCACCTCATTGCCGACAATGACGCTTTTCATCGCGCCGTGAGCGCGGGCGCCACACTCGCCGCCGACGGCTTCGTCGTGACCTTCGGCATCGTGCCGACACGCCCCGAAACCGGCTATGGCTATATCCGCAAGGGGCATGCACTCGGTAACAGCGTTACGCCTGTCAGCTTTGTCGATCGCTTCGTGGAAAAGCCCGATGCCGCGACCGCAGAAGCCTGGTTCGCGAGCGGAGAATATCTTTGGAACAGCGGCATCTTCATAGTGACGCCAGCGGTGTGGCTGTCGGCAGTGGAGCGTTTACGCCCCGACATGCTTGCGGCAGTGCGCCGCGCCTGGGAGCAGGGGACGCGCGATGGTGATTTCTTCCGCGCTGAACGAGCGGCTTTCAGCGCCTGTCCGAGCGATTCCATCGATTACGCGGTGATGGAACCGCTGACCGCGACCACGGAAGAAGGCGCGCCGCGCGCTGCGGTGATCCCACTCGATGCGGGCTGGTCTGATCTCGGCGCCTGGTCGAGCCTGTGGGAAGCCTTACCGCGTGACGCTGACGGCAATGCGCTGCGCGGTGATGTCGCTGTGCATGACTCGCGCAACTCGCTGCTGCTTGCCGAACATCGTCTGGTTGCGGGCATTGGGCTCGATGACATCATCGTCGTTGAAACCGCCGATGCTGTGCTCGTCGTGCACAAAAATCATGCAGAAGACGTCAAGCGTCTGGTCGCACGCTTGAAAGCCGAAGGGCGCAGCGAACATCAGTTGCATCGCCGTGTGCAGCGGCCCTGGGGTAACTACGAAGGCATCGATCATGGCGCGCGTTTCCAGGTCAAACGCATCACCGTCAAGCCGGGCGCATCGCTCTCCTTGCAGATGCATCATCACCGCGCCGAGCACTGGGTGGTGGTGAGTGGCGCGGCGCAGGTCGTGCGCGGCGATGAAACTTTTCTGCTGCGCGAAAACGAATCGACCTATATCCCGGCCGGCGTGCGTCATCGCCTCGTCAATCCGGGTACGATTGCGCTTGAAATCATCGAGATCCAATCCGGTTCGTATCTTGGCGAAGATGACATCGTGCGCTTCGAAGACCACTACGGACGCGCCTAGGCATGCATGCAGGTAGCTTGGCCAAAGCGTTGTTCCTTGATCGCGATGGCGTGATCAATGTGGAAAAGGACTACGTCCACCGCATCGAAGATTTCGAATTCGTCGATGGCATCTTCGAGCTCTGCCGCGCCGCACAGGCGCGGGGCTATCTCTTAGTGGTGATCACCAATCAGTCGGGCATCGGCCGCGGCTACTACAGCGAAGCGCAATTCCAAGAACTGACCGCGTGGATGAAAAATGAATTCTCACGCGAGGGCGTTGAGATCACGCGCGTCTATCATTGCCCGTATCATCCTGATTCCGGCATCGGCGAATACCGTATGGAATCTTTCGATCGCAAACCAAACCCGGGAATGATCCTGCGTGCTGAGCGTGACCTCGGCCTTGATCTCGCGCGTAGCATCTTGGTCGGTGACCGCGTATCTGACATGCAAGCCGCCGAAGCCGCAGGCATTGGTTGCCGAGTGCTGCTGCGCACAGCGCACAGCGAGCCCGGCGCTGCGCGCTGCGCACAGCGCGTGGTTGAACACTTGAGCGAAGTTCTGATGGGCGATGTTCTGCCCGCGAAGGGCACAGCATGAATGAAACGATTGCAAACGCGATAGCCGAACACGCACGCCTGCTGACTATCATCGGCGACACACTCGGCGCGGTGATGGCAGAGGCCGCAACGCGCATGATCGAATGCCTGCGCCAAGGCCACACTATCTATTGGTGCGGCAACGGCGGCAGCGCCGCCGACGCCCAGCACTTCGCCGCCGAACTTATCGGCCGCTTCGAACGCGAACGCCGCGCACTCGCCTCCGTCGCCCTCACCGCCGACACCTCAGTCCTCACCAGCCTCGGCAACGACTACGGCTTCCACGACATCTTCCGCCGCCAAGTCGAAGGCCTGGTGCGCCCAGGCGATGTACTGGTTGGCATCTCCACCTCCGGCGGCAGCCCCAATGTACTCAAAGCCATAGAACAAGCCCGCGCCCAAGGCGGAATCACCATCGGCCTCTTGGGCCGCGACGGCGGCGCCATCGGCCCCCTATGCGACATCGCCATCACCGTCCCCGGCACTAACACCGCCCGCATCCAGGAAATGCATGCAGTGATCGGGCATGTGATTTGTGATTTGGTTGAGCGAGAGTTGGCGGGGCAGAGTTGAGCTTCAAAACATACATAGGTTGGGCTGAGCAACGCGAAGCTCAACGCTAGAGAGCATCTATCGCTGCGATGCATTACCAGAGTGAATAACGAAGATTGCACGAGGAAGAAGGTCACGACCTGTATGCTGGAGTTGAAGACGTTGGGTTTAGCGATGCTCAGCCCAACCTATATGTGAATACAAGAACGTCGCGTGGATACGCAGCGCGGCGACAATAACAATCTTCATCGAGGGAACAACATGAGCGAAAGACAGAAAAGTAGCAATGTCGTTTGGCACCATGCGGCGATCGATCGTGCGATGCGTGAGAAGCAGAATGGCCACAAGAGCGCGGTGCTGTGGTTTACCGGCTTGTCGGGGTCGGGTAAATCAACGCTTGCCCACGCGGTTGAAGAGCGGCTTTATGCTGCGGGTTCTCGCACCTATGTGCTCGATGGCGACAACATTCGCCACGGCCTCTGCGGCGATCTTGGTTTTTCCGATACGGATCGCGTTGAGAACATCCGTCGTATCGGCGAAGTCTCCAAGCTCTTCGTCGAGGGTGGTACGATCGCGCTCACCGCGTTCATCTCGCCGTTTCGCGCTGACCGCGATCGCGTGCGTGGATTACTTGCCGCGGGCGATTTCATTGAAATTTATTGCAAGGCTTCGCTCGATGTCTGCGAAGGCCGCGATGTCAAAGGGCTGTATAAAAAAGCGCGCGCCGGCGAGATCAAAGCCTTCACCGGTATTTCATCACCTTACGAAGAACCGCTCAACGCAGAACTGGTGGTCGATACCGGTAGCCAATCGCTTGATGAAAGCGCCGAGCTGGTGATGAAGCTGCTGCGGGAGCGCGGCATCGCGTCGAAGTGATAGGATTGCTCGTTTTTCTCTCAATGGATCACGATGCCTGAGAGCGGAGCCCGGTCGTATTTTTCGGGCCCCGGAGCCGCGACGCGCCCACCGTGCCCCAACATACGACCGGGCGCCGCTCTCAGGCATCGGGATCCAATG
>JAITWN010000021.1 GCA_031285245.1 Chromatiales bacterium
ACCACCCTCTCTCTCACCCCTCCCCAAACATTCTCTCTTTACTTCTCCTCCCCATCCCCTATATCTTCCCGCTCACTCAGGTGTCCTTGCTGGCGTTCGCTGGTTGGGATGAAACGGGAAGTCGGTGTGTGCGGATGCATTATCGCGCTATTCCGACGCTGCCCCCGCAACGGTAAGCGAGTTCAGGAGCTGGCAATCCGCCACTGTGCGCTGCACGGGAAGGCGCTAGCTCTGGGTTTTAGCAGTTTTCTGCTGATCCACTTGCGAGCCCGGAGACCGGCCTGAGGGGAAGCCGTTGTGTCGCGGTGGGCGACTCGGGTTCGTGGGTGCCCGTGTTTCCTTTCTCTTTGGGTTCGGCTCCACGCTCTCTCGAATCTCCTCATCTCGCGCATGCGGTAATTAAAGAACGCCGCGTGCGGGTGTGCGCGATGATCGGAGCATGCAATGAAATCTAGGCTTTTTCCTTTTGCGGGCATGCTGCTCGCTACTTCCTCTTTTATCTCTGTTTCTTCTGTGTATGGTGCGGATGCCTCGCCGGTGGTGGTGACGGCGACGCGCACGGCGCTTGATGTCGATGAGGTGCTGGCGCCGGTGGTGGTGATTACGCGTGAGCAGATCGAGCGTCAGCAAGGTATGGATATTGCCGATTTGCTGCGTTTTCATGCGGGTTTTGATATCGGGCGCAATGGTGGTCCGGGGCAGGCGACGTCGCTTTTTTTGCGTGGCACGGATAGTAATCATGTGCTGGTGATGATCGATGGTGTGCGTATCAATCCCGGCACGATCGGCGGCGCGGCGCTGCATAATCTGCAGCCGGAGTTGATCGAGCGCATCGAAGTGGTGAAGGGGCCGCGTTCAGCGCTTTATGGTTCTGATGCGATTGGTGGTGTCATTAATATCATCACGCGCCGTGCCACGCAGGGTGACGAGGTCGATATCTCAGCCGCGGGCGGCAGTTTTGATACCACGCGTTTCACCGCGGGTGCGCGTCATGCGTCTGATAGCGGCATGCGCTTTGGTGTCGATGTGTCTTCATATAACACCGATGGTTTTGCGCCGAGCACTTCTTCTGATGTCAAACGTGGTCATGACAATCTTGGTGTCAATGCGCATGTCGGCCAGCGTTTTTCGCTGTTTGATGTCGAGCTGACGCACTTTCAGGCGCAGGGCAATACCGAGTATCTGGATTTTTTCCTCGCGCCGCTCGATCAGGATTTTCTAAACAGTGTGACGGCGCTGCGTTTTGAGGCAACGCCATCTGCAAACTGGCGGACGCGTTTGAAACTGAGTCAGATGAAAGATGAGATCGATCAAAATCAGAGTGAAGATTTTGCGCACACCGATCGACGTACGATTGATTGGCAGAACGATGTTCATCTCGGCAGTGCGCAGCTGCTCACCGCGGGTTTGGAGTTTTCGCGCGAGCAGACGTCTGCGGCGAGTTTTGGCACGGTGTTCGATGAAGACCGCGACATCCGCGCTGCGTATTTGCAGGACGCGATCGAATACGGTGCGCATCGCGCGGTGCTCGCCACGCGTTATACCGACTACGACGGTTTCGGCGAACAACTGACCTGGGGTGTCGATTACGGCTATTGGTTGACGGAAGCGACGCGTTTCACCGCAGCGGTTGGCACCGCATTTCGCGCGCCGGATCAGACAGATCGTTTTGGTTTTGGTGGTGATCCGAATCTCAAGCCGGAGAAGGCGCGCAATGTCGAGCTCGGTATGCTGCATCGTTTTTCGCCGGCGCAGCGCGTCACGCTGCAAGCGTTTCAGAACGACCTCGATCAGCTCATCGAGTTTGATTTCAGCGCAGGCGGCATGATCAATATTGCGCAGGCGAGAATCCGTGGCGTTGAGTTGAGCTATGAATATGCTGCCGGACCCTGGTATTTCCTCACGCAGGCAACTATGCAGGACCCGGTCTCGCGTGATTCGGGCAATCAGCTGCCGCGACGCACCAAGCGCAGCGTCACTGCCTCGCTCGATTACACGCTCAAGCGCTGGCAGCTCGGCAGCGATATGCTGCTGGCTGCTGAGCGTCGCGATTCAGATTTCAGCGATGCCACGCTGCCGGGTTATGGCATCGTCAATCTGCATGCGGCGCTCGCGCTCGGTAACGGCTGGTCGCTGCGCGCGCGGGTGGAAAATCTTTTCGACAAGGAGTACGAGCTTGCGGCTGGTTTTCGCACAGCGGAGCGTTCTTATTTGCTCCAGTTAGGTTGGCGTTACGGGGCGGATCGTTCTGCGTTGTAAGTTGATTTCTGCTGTCTGGCCGGCGGTTGCGCCAGGGATGGCGGCGTTCGAGCGGCCAGGATGGCGAAAAGCGTGTCTCGTCAGGTGGCACACCGACTGCGACCTCTAGCTACTCTGTGTGCTGCGTTTAGTCCAATCATATGACTGCGGTTTCGCAGAGGCCTCACTTGTGGGAGAGGGTTGGGGAGAGGGGAAATAAAAACCGGCTAGCGGCACTTTCAAAAAACATTTTGTTAAAGGCCCTTATAAAATCAACATCTTGACTCCGCATTGAGCGCTCGCTTGTCAGTGCCGGCCATTTTCTTGAGAGTGGAAAAGCACGCCTCTAATGTAGTAGCTTTAGCAATCTTTCCACCGCCTTAGTCGGAGTATGAGTCGCAAGCTATATATAAAGACCTTCGGCTGCCAGATGAATGAATACGATTCCGCAAGGATGGCAGACGCGCTGGTTGATGAGTATGGATTCGAGATGGTCTCCCTCCCCGATGACGCCGATGTCATCCTGGTCAACACCTGCTCGGTGAGAGAAAAAGCGCAGGAGAAGCTTTTCTCTCAGCTCGGTCGTTGGCGCCCGTGGAAAGCCGAACGTCCCGGACGCGTGCTGGGTGTGGGTGGGTGCGTTGCGAGTCAGGAGGGCGCGGCGATTCGCGAGCGCGCGCCTTACGTTGACTTGGTGTTTGGTCCGCAGACGCTGCATCGCTTGCCCGCCATGCTGGGCGAGCATCTGCGCGATCGCCGGCCGGTGATCGACATCAGTTTCCCTGAGATCGAAAAGTTTGACTGTCTGCCGCCACCGCGCGCCGAAGGGCCGAGCGCCTTTGTGTCGGTAATGGAAGGATGCAGCAAATACTGTACGTTCTGCGTCGTGCCTTATACGCGCGGCGAAGAAGTCAGCCGTCCGTTTGATTCCGTGCTTGAAGAAGTGCGCCAGCTCGCCGCGCAAGGCGTGCGCGAAGTGACGCTGCTCGGGCAGAACGTCAATGCTTATCGCGGCACGATGGAAGATGGCACCGAGGCGGATCTCGCGCTGCTTTGCCATTACGTGGCGGCAGTGCCAGGCATTGATCGCATTCGCTATACCACATCGCACCCGGTCGAATTTAGTGACAGCCTGGTGCGCGCGTATGCGGAGCTGCCAGCGCTGGCTGATCATGTGCACTTGCCAGTGCAGAGTGGTGCGGATCGCGTGCTCGCGCGCATGAAGCGTGGCCACACGGTGCTCGAATATCGCGCGTTGATTCGCCGTCTGCGCGCTTTGCGCCCTGATCTCAGCCTGTCTTCTGATTTCATCGTCGGCTTCCCTGGTGAGACCGATGCAGAGTTTCAGGCCACCATGGATCTGATCGAAGACATGCGTTTCGATCACGCTTTCAGCTTTATATATAGCGCGCGTCCCGGCACGCCGGCAGCGGCGCTGCCTGATGATGTGCCCTTTGAAGCGAAGGAAGAGCGGCTGCAACGTTTGCAAACGCGCATCAATGAATTCACTGTGGATTTCAATCGCGCCATGGTTGGCACGCGTCAGCGCGTGTTGGTCGAGCGGATATCGCGCAAATCTGAGCTTGAAGTGTCGGGTCGTGCGTCGAATAACCGCATCGTGGTTTTCCCCGGCGATGAACGCATGCTCGGGCGTTTCGTCGATGTACGCATCACTGAGGCAGGCGTTGGCTCTCTGCGCGGCGAATTCATGGGTGTGATCGAGGCCGGCTCGCGCGTCAGCGCGGCCAACTGGCGCTGATGGCTCGTCGTCGCGACAAATCCGGTGTGCCAGATGCGGCCTCCGATCGAGAGCTGGCGCAGCCGATGACACCTGCCATGCCGCCGCCTATCGATGTTTCCCCGGTAACGCGCGAGCTGATTCTTGAGCCTGAAGACAACGCGCGCCTTGCCAGTTTAAGCGGGCCTTTGGATGAACATCTGCGCGAGGTCGAGCGTCGCCTGGGGGTTGAGCTGAGTCATCGTGGCAATGCCTTTCGCATCATCGGTCTTGCCGCCGCAGCCGATGCGGCGCACCGCGCTTTGCGGCGCTTGTACGCCGAGACGGAAAAATCAGCATTGACCGCGGCGCGCGTGCATCTGCTATTGCAGGCCGGTGAAGAGCAAAGCGCTACCGGCGCGCAGAGCGGGCGCAGTGCGCCGACAGATGCCGACGATGCCGCAGCAAATGAGCGCACGCGCATCAGCACGCGTGGCGCGGGCATTGCGCCGCGCGGCAGCAATCAGCGCCGTTATGTAGAAAACATTCGCCGCTGCGACATCAATTTCGGCATCGGTCCGGCGGGCACGGGCAAAACCTATCTTGCCGTTGCCTGCGCGGTTGAAGCGCTGGAGCGCGAACAGGTGCGGCGCATTCTCTTGGTGCGTCCAGCGGTGGAGGCGGGTGAGCGCCTTGGTTTCTTGCCCGGTGACCTCGCGCAGAAGATCGATCCTTATCTGCGCCCGCTCTACGACGCGCTCTATGAAATGCTCGGTTTCGATCGCGTCGCGCGGCTCATCGAGCGTAACGTCATCGAGGTCGCGCCGCTTGCCTACATGCGCGGACGCACGCTCAATGAAGCGTTCATCATTCTCGATGAAGCACAGAACACGACTACCGAGCAGATGAAGATGTTTTTGACGCGTATCGGTTTTGGTTCAACGGTCGTCATCACCGGTGATATTACGCAGGTCGATCTGCCGCGCGAACGCGAATCAGGTTTGCGTCACGTCATCGAGATTCTCGATAACATCGAAGGAATCAGCTTTGTGTTCTTCCAGTCGCGTGATGTCGTGCGCCATCCTCTGGTGCAGCGCATCGTCGCCGCTTATGAGCGTGTTGAAGAAGCGCGCGCGAAGAAAATAGGGCAGAAAAGCGGTGACAGGAATAACCGCGGAGGCGTAGCGTGAATCTCGAACTCGATGTGCAGTATGCAATCGATGACGAAGCGCTCGCATCGCGTCTGCCGGATGAAACAGCGATCGAAACCTGGGTGTGCACGGCGCTTGCTGATCGCAAGCCGGCGGCGCAGCTCGTGGTGCGCATCGTCGATGAAGACGAAGGCCGCGAACTCAACGAAACTTATCGCGGGCGCAAGAAGGGGCCGACCAATGTATTGTCGTTTCCCTTTGAAACGCCGGAGCTGCTTGATCCGCCGCTGCTCGGCGACATCGTGATCTGTGCGCCGGTGGTCGAGCGCGAAGCGCGCGAACAGAACAAAGCCGTGCAGGCACACTGGGCGCATTTGGTGATTCACGGCGTCCTGCATTTGATAGGGTACGATCATGAAGAGGAGAACGAGGCAGTGATCATGGAACGTACAGAGCGCACGATCATGGATAGGCTCGGTTTCCCCGATCCTTACGCGGGCGAAGACAGTGCCGCGCCTGATTTAGACGAACCTCCCAGCGAGTCAGGAGGGGGCGTGAAAGCAGCGTCTGCGAGGACGCGGGCATGAACGACGGACACCCTGCGAGTACGCCCGAAGTGGCTCATCGCTCCTGGCTTGGCAGACTTGGCAAAGTGCTGGCCGGCGAACCCCGCACCCAGGAAGAACTCCTCGCCTCACTGCGCGAAGCGCAGCAGCGCGGCCTCATCGACGGCGAAGCACTGGTGATGATCGAAGGCGTGCTCGAAGTGAGCGAGATGCAAGTGCGCGACATCATGATTCCTCGCGCGCAGATGGTCGTGGTCGAGCGTGATACTACGCTTGCTGAGTTGCTGCCGATCCTCACCGAGTCCCAGCACTCGCGTTTCCCGGTGATTGGGGAAAACAAAGACGAAGTGCTCGGCATTCTGCTCGCGAAAGATCTGCTGCCGTATTTTGCCGCCGGCCGCACTGCCGATTTCAACGTGCGCGATATTCTGCGTCCAGCGCTCTTCATCCCCGAAAGCCAGCGCCTCAATGTATTGCTCAAGGAATTTCGCTCCAGCCGCAATCACATCGCGTTGGTGGTGAATGAATATGGCGGCATCGATGGCATGGTGACGATCGAAGACGTGCTTGAGCAGATCGTCGGTGAGATCGTCGATGAGCATGATGTCGATGATCAGATCTACATCATGAAGCATGGTGATCGTCACTACACGGTCAAGGCACTGACGCCGATCGAGCAATTCAATGAATATTTTCACGCCGGTTTTTCCGACGAGGAATTCGATACCATCGGTGGTCTTTTGATGAGTGAGTTCGGTCGGCTGCCGCGTCGCGGCGAGATCTGCAATATCGATCGCTTCCGTTTCAAAATTCTTCATGCCGATAGTCGCCGCATTCATCTGCTGCAAGTCACGCCGCTCACCGCTGAAACGGGCGATTCCGCGCCGGCGCGGCAGTCCTGATTTATTGCTAGCGAATTCATTCCAGTGAACGAAACTCACGAAATTTTCTCGCGCTTGCGCGGTTGGGCGGGCACTCTCATGGCAGTGCTTGCCGGCGTCATTTGGCCGTTTGCGTTTGCGCCCTGGGGTTGGTGGCCGCTCTCCATCGTTAGCCTGATGCTGCTGTTTTTGCTTTGGCGTAGCGCGAGCGCGGGAGCTGCTTTGCGCCGTGGTTATTTATTTGGCCTCGGTGCGTTCGGCGTCGGTGTGAGCTGGGTCTATATCAGCATGCACGACTATGGCGGCATGGAGCCGTTGCTTGCCGGTGGCGTCACCGCACTGCTCGCAGCGTGGATGGCGCTTTTTCCTGCGCTCGCTGGGTGGATTGCAGTGGGGTTGACGGGAAAGCATGCGCGCCATGCCTGGGTCGCATCATTCCCCGCAGCGTGGATGCTGTTTGAGTGGGTGCGCGGCTGGTTGCTCACCGGTTTTCCCTGGCTGCATCTCGGTTACAGCCAGATCGATGCGCCGCTTGCCGGTTATGCGCCGCTCATCGGTGTGTATGGCGTGTCGTTGATCGGAGCGCTCAGCGCGGCGCTGTTGCTGTTTGCATTCACGGCTGCAGGTCGCGGGCGTTATGTCGCACTCGCGCTGTGCGCAGCCCTTTGGATCAGTGGCGCGGCACTTGGTTTCGTGGATTGGACGCGTAGCGCGGGCGCGCCCATGCGCGTGAGTTTAGTGCAGGGCAATGTATCGCAGGATCTCAAATGGGATCCCGCCATGCGCGAGGTTACGGTTGAGCTCTATGCCAAGCTGACGCGCGAACATTGGGACAGCGATCTCATCATCTGGCCCGAAACCGCCATGCCGATGTATTACGCCGAAGCGCGCAGCTATCTCGATGTGCTCGCCGAAGAAGCCATCAAGCATGGTGCTACGTTGCTTGTCGGGCTGGTGTATCTCGATCCGGCTGCGCGTCGTTATTACAACAGCATGATCGACGCTGCGCAGAATGAATCGCTCTATCACAAGCGTCATCTGGTACCGTTCACGGAATATCTGCCGGCGCAGTCTGTGCTCGGTGGTTTGATCGATACCTTCGAAATTCCGATGTCGAATTTCAGTGCCGGCGCAAACGCGCAGCCGCCGATCGAAGTCGCGGGTCAGCTGCTTGGCATTTCCATTTGCTTCGAAGATGCCTTCGGTGAAGAAATCATTCGCGATTTGCCAACAGCAACGGTGCTGGTCAACGTCAGCAATGATGCCTGGTTCAACGACTCCGCCGCACCGCATCAACATTTACAGATCGCGCGCATGCGCGCACTTGAAACTGGTCGCTACATGGCCCGCGCTACCAACACCGGCATGACTGCCTTCATCGGCCCACGCGGCGAGCTGCGTAGCGTCGCGCCGCAATTCAAAACCACCGTACTGACTGACGAAATCGAACCTCGCACCGACGCAACGCCTTACGTCATCGTCGGCAACGCAGTGGCGGTAGCGATGGCGCTGGTGTTGTTGCTAGCTGGAGTTTTTGCGGACAGAAAACGCGCGCCGCACTAGTTGCATTTTAGTCCTTGCGGTAGTTATCATTGGTAGATACCGCCATCTCTCCTCGAACCGGAGGAATCGCCGTGGAAACCGCCCGTCTTTTTCAATCAGGTCGTAGCCAAGCTGTTCGGCTGCCTAAAGCATTCCGTTTTGAAGGTGCAGATGCGGTGGGTGTGCGCCATTTCGGCAATGGCGTACTGTTGCTGCCGCTGGATGATCCCTGGGGAATGTTGCAGGCCGCGCTGGAAGCATTCGAACCTGGTTTCAAGCTGAGCCGTGAGCAACCGGAGCAGCAGTCCCGGCCTGAGATCGCGCCGTGATTCTGCTCGATACCAATATCTGCATTTACATCATCAACGCTAAGCCACCCGAAGTGCTGGCGCGCTTTCGTCAATATCGCTTGGGCGAAATCGGTATCAGCAGTGTGGTGGCTGCGGAACTGGCTTATGGGGTGGTAAAAAGTCAGTCACCTCGTAATCGAGCGGCATTGGAGATGTTTATGGCGCCCTTGGAAATCCTGCCTTTCGATGAGCAGGCGGTTTGGAGCTATGGCGAATTGCGTGCTCAGCTTGAGAGGCAAGGCGCGCCTATTGGTGCGCTGGATACCATGATTGCAGCCCATGCTCTAAGTCTGAATGCTCCTTTGGTTACTCATAATGCTCGTGAGTTTGAGCGAGTGGCGGGGCTGCAGCTGGAGAATTGGGTAGCAGACTCTGCTTCTCAGCGATGATGGGGGGCGGCGCAGCGGGTCACCAACCTACGATTTATTAATGTCTGGATGTTTCCGCTTTTTGCGTTGTGATTAGGAAAGATTTCCCCGCGTCAAAATAAAATCCGCGCCAGATTTCTGTCATTTTTCCCCTGAAATTCCGCGTTTTTTATCTCCACTGTATCTCTCTGTAAATTTGTTGTGACGCGCTGTTTAGCGCTCGCTGAGTGCCGCCGATCTTTTTCGGGTTGGGAAAGTGGTTATTCATGAGTACCGGCCCGGAAGACACATCGTTTGTGGGTATGGAATTTGCTTCTTGCTGGCGGGACGTCCGCTTTTTGGCGGAGCAGCGGCTCAATATTGATACAGAGACAAAGAGAGAAAGAAAGTATGTTCAGCTCAGACCGAGGCGATTCATTCTGTCATGAACGGCGCGTTTTATTCGGGAGGCTCAAGCGCGCAGCCAGCGTATTGATGCTCATGCTGTCGTTCATGTTCACCTGCGCTGTGGCGCTTGCTGAGGGCAGCCGCACTTTGTTCCCGAATGGATATCTCACTGGCGAGCCGGGAAATACCACGGGATCAACGATTCGAGCGAGCCTGTACTGGGCTAATGGCACCAGTATGAATGGCGTGCTGCGACAGCAGAACTTCTTCTATATCTATGCTGACGCCGGTGAATACATTTTGCTCGGCACTAGTGGTTCGCGCGCCAATCTGCGTTTGTTCGCGCCACCGAGCCCTGGCCAGACGCTGGTGCAGCGTTTCGGCACACCAGGATTGGAAACTCCGGGATCAGGATCGCTCGCCACCGGGTTGGCTCTACTGCCGAGCGGTAGCACACAGTGTGGTGCGACCACGGGTAATATGACGACCCGCGCCCTCGAACTGGCTGGCCCCAACAGCGTCAATGGTGCGGGTAGCGGCTATACCCCCTGCTACTATCAAGTGCCGGCGGGTGCGAGCGGCGTCTACGGCGTTTACTTCGGCGGCGTTAACACCATTGAGCGCTGGGATGTCACGGTGCGCAGCGATGCTAACAGCACGACCGACATCAATGGCCGTCTCTTCAGTTATGCGTTCTGGGGCACCATCACTCCGCTGACCAATGGCCTCTACAACACCCATTACTACGTCACCGATGACGGTTATCGCTATCGGCAGATCCTGCGCGGTGTGCAGCCGGGCGCTTATGCGTTGTATGCCAATCCGCGTGGTTTTCTCGACGTGGATGGCAATCCGCTCTACAAGGACGTGCTCGGCACTACCACAAGCTCTGGTTTCGCTGACATCCTGAGCAGCGCTACCACGGGTATCAAGGGCCAGCGGCCGACTTACCCAATGTTCTACAGCGATATCACCAATGCGGCAGTAGATTCACCTGATGGTTTGCAAAAAACGCTGGCCGCACTCGGCATTCCGCTGATACCGCCGCAGCCGCAAGCGCTGTCGATTACTTTCGAAAATTCCTACGGTGGCGGCGCCACGACCTATGTGGGTCAGGGTGGTACCTTCATCATTGATACGCAGAATGCGCTCACTTACCAGATTCTGCTCAAGGGCGGTCATACGCCTGAGTATGATGATCCAGCGCACC
>JAITWN010000073.1 GCA_031285245.1 Chromatiales bacterium
ATATCGCGCGGCGAATGGCGATGTGTATTATCGCGTTAGCCGTTTCACTGGTTATGGCGCGCTGTCGGGCAAGAGGCTCGATGAGCTGCGCGCCGGTGAACGCGTGGAGCCGAATTCAGCGAAAGAAGATCCGCTCGATTTCGTGCTGTGGAAATCAGCAAAACCCGGTGAGCCGCAGTGGGATTCGCCCTGGGGACCGGGGCGGCCAGGCTGGCATATCGAGTGTTCGGCGATGTCGACGAACTGTCTTGGCGATCATTTTGATATCCATGGCGGAGGCATGGATCTGATGTTCCCGCATCATGAAAATGAAATCGCGCAGAGTGAAGCTGCAACCGGCCATACCTTCGTGAATGTGTGGGTGCATAACGGCTTCGTGCAGATCGACGAGCAGAAGATGTCGAAGTCGCTTGGCAATTTCTTCACTGTGCGCGAAGTACTGCAACGTTATGCCCCAGAAGCGATGCGCTTCTTCATTCTCTCCAGCCACTATCGCAGTCCGCTCAATTATTCCGAGGCACATCTCGATCAGGCACAGGCTGCGCTCGCGCGGTTTTATCTCACGCTGCGTGGACTCGATGCGAATGCAGAAGAGGGTGATGCTTGCGCCGCTTATCGCGCGCGCTTTGCGGCGGCGATGGATGATGATTTCAATACGCCGGTTGCTGTCGCGGTGTTGTTTGAGCTTGCCGGCGAGATCAATCGCGCGCGTGATGCGGGTGACGCTGCGCAGGCTAATCGACTCGGCGCTGGTTTGCGCGCGCTCGGTGGCGTGCTTGGTTTGCTGCAACAAGATCCGCAGGCGCATCTACGCGGGCAGAGCGATGACGTTGATGTCGTCTGGATTGAAGACCTTATTGCGCGCCGTGTGGAAGCGCGGCGTAATCGTGACTGGGCAGAGTCTGATCGCATCCGCGATGAGCTCGATGCTAAGGGGATTCTGTTGGAGGATGGGGCGAAGGGGACTAGCTGGCGGAAGAAGTAGGTTCGCTTCGTTCTACGTCCCGCAATAACGCCACCGCCTTCAGGGAGTGGTGATGCGGTTGGGAAAGGATTTAGCGGGCTTGCGGAGGCGGGAACGCCCCTGCTGTTCAGGGCACGCTTTCGCCATCCATGGCCGCGACGGTCCTGAACAGCAGGGGCGCTCCCGCCTCAATCACTGCGCTTTGACGTTGGGCTTCGCGTTGCTCAGCACCAATCTGTGTTAAGGAGTGCCTGAAAAAATCCTGATTTTTTCGTCATTGCGATGGGCGTTAACCCCGTGGCAATCCAAACCGCTACGTGGATTGCTTCGGCTCGCCTCGCAATGACGGAGGCTTTCAGCGGCTCCCTAACAACAAACGCCGGCATAGAGGTCCGCAAAATCCAACACCTGTGCAGGAACGAAGCCGAATGCTTCTTCCATCTTTGGACGCACCACCATGCTCCGCACCGAATGCAGCTACGACCTGCAAAGTGGTGGTAGCACGCATAGGCTGGGTTGAGTGCAACGAAGCCCAACGTTGAGTGTGTGTAGAGTTGCGTGCCTGTTTGGATACGTCACCGTCGTGAATGGCAAAGGATTGTATGGCGGACGCGAGTGACGATCGGGATATCGGATCGTTGATGATGTTCCAACCTGCGCCAACTCAACTACTCGTGATACCCCAGTGCCTGCAAGGTGTTCTGCAGCAGCGTCGCCACAGTCATCGGGCCGACGCCACCGGGGACAGGCGTGATCCAGGCGGCGCGCTCGGCGGCGGTTTCGTATTCGATATCACCAGTGAGGCGGCCGTCGGCGGTGCGGTTCATGCCGACGTCGATGACGATGGCGCCGGGGCGGATCCATTCTCCTTTCACCAAGCCGGGCTTGCCGACGGCGACCACGAGGATTTCAGCGCGCGCTACCTGCGTGGCTAAGTCGCGCGTGAAGCGGTGGCAGGTGGTGACGGTTGCGCCGGCGAGCAGCAGTTCGAGCGCCATCGGGCGGCCGACGATGTTGGAGGCGCCGACGACGACCGCTTCCTTGCCGTAGAGATCAACGCCGGTGTGGGCGATGAGCGTCATCACGCCACGCGGTGTGCACGGCCGCAGCAGCGGCAGACGCACGGCGAGTCGCCCGATGTTGTAGGGGTGAAAGCCATCCACGTCCTTGTCGGGGCGAATGCGCTCGATCACTGTTTCTGAATCGATGTGAGCGGGCAGCGGGAGCTGTACCAGAATGCCGTCGATGGTTTCATCGGCGTTCAGTTCGTCGATCAGCGCAATCAATTCCTGCTGGCTGACGGTGTCTGGCAGATCGTGCGCACGGGACAGGATGCCGGTGTCTTCGCAGGCTTTGCGTTTGTTGGCGACATAGACTTCGGAAGCGGGGTTTTTGCCGATCAGGACGACGGCGAGTCCGGGCGGGCGGGCGCCTTTGGCACGGCGCTGCGCGATGCGCTCGCGGATCTCTGCGCGCAGTGCGGTAGCGATGGCTTTACCGTCAAGGATGGTGGCGCTCACGCGAGCACCGCTCGGTGCGCGGATGCGCGTTTCGTCGTGATGGATTGCATATCTGTACTGCGCTCCCCGCTGAAGGAGCACAGGATCATAGCATAGGGGGCTGGATCAGAGCGTCGCTGATGTACGGTGCGCGCTGATACGCTAAGATAACGCTTTCCGCCCGCTCCTGAGTTTTCGGTCCTGTTTCAATTCCGGTTCGGCTCCCAGTGCGGTTCTTAGGTTAGGT
The DNA here is from genome assembly GCA_031285245.1 of Chromatiales bacterium. Lineage (GTDB taxonomy): Bacteria > Pseudomonadota > Gammaproteobacteria > SZUA-140 > SZUA-140 > JAITWN01. The sequence goes on from JAITWN010000073.1 coordinate 2,711, forward strand.
TCCAGGTTTTTTTAGCGCGATGGCCAAGACACTTTACGATAAATTGTGGGATGCCCACGTAGTGCGGCAGAACGAAGACGGTACTTGTCTGCTCTATATCGATCGCCACCTGGTGCATGAGGTGACTTCCCCCCAGGCATTTGAGGGTCTGCGACTGGCGTCGCGCCCGATCTGGCGCAAGGATTCGATCCTTGCGGTGCCTGACCATAACGTCCCGACCACCGACCGCGCGCGCGGCATCACCGATCCGGTGGCACGCGAGCAGATCGAGACACTCGATGAAAACTGCCGCACTTTTGGCCTCACCGAGTTTCGTATGGGCGATCCGCGTCAGGGCATCGTGCATGTGATCGGCCCGGAATCCGGCGCGACGCTGCCTGGCATGACGGTGGTGTGCGGTGACTCTCATACTTCCACGCATGGCGCTTTCGGCGCGCTGGCGTTTGGCATCGGCACCTCTGAAGTCGAGCATGTGCTTGCCACGCAGTGTCTGGTGCAGAAGAAGTCGCGCAACATGCGCGTGCAAGTCAATGGCAAGCTCGCACCCGGCGTCACGGCGAAGGATCTTGCGCTTGCCATCATCGGCCGCATCGGTACCGCTGGCGGCACTGGCTATGCGCTCGAATACGCGGGCGAAGCCATCGCGGCTTTGTCGATGGAAGGGCGTATGACGCTGTGCAATATGGCGATCGAAGCGGGTGCGCGTGCTGGCATGGTGGCGGTGGATGACACCACCATCGAATATTTGCGCGGCCGTCCCTACGCGCCGCAGGGCGAGCTGTGGGGAAAAGCGGTGCGCGCTTGGCGCGATCTGCACAGTGACGATGGCGCGCATTTCGATGCCGTGATCGAGCTCGATGCTGCGGATGTGCGTCCGCAGGTCACTTGGGGTACATCGCCAGAGATGGTGGCGCCGATCGATGGTCGTGTGCCGCGGCTTGAAGAAGTTGCAGATCCAGTCAAACGTCGTGGCCTCGAGCATGCACTCGAATACATGGGTATTGCGCCTGGCACGCCAATCAGCGATATCCGTATCGACAAAGTGTTCATCGGTTCATGCACTAACTCGCGCATCGAAGATCTGCGCGCGGCCGCTGAGGTTGTGGCCGGTCGCCATGTTGCTGCGAACGTCACGCTGGCGTTGGTGGTGCCGGGGTCGGGGCTGGTCAAGCGTCAGGCTGAAGCCGAAGGGCTCGATCGCGTCTTCACCGCCGCTGGTTTCGAGTGGCGTGAACCGGGCTGCTCGATGTGCTTGGCGATGAATGCAGATCGGCTGGAGCCCGGTGAACGCTGTGCTTCCACGTCCAACCGCAATTTCGAAGGTCGCCAGGGGCCGGGCGGGCGCACGCATCTGGTTAGCCCGGCGATGGCTGCCGCTGCTGCGGTGGCAGGCCACTTTGTCGACGTGTGTAAAGTGGCGGGAGGTGCATGATGGAAAAGCTTGAACGCATCGAAGGCGTGGTGGTTCCTTTGGATCGCGCCAATGTCGATACCGACGCCATCATTCCCAAGCAGTTTCTGAAGTCGATCAAGCGCAGTGGCTTCGGCCCCAATCTGTTCGACGAATGGCGTTATCTCGATCATGGCGAACCGGGCATGGATCCGGCGACGCGCAAGCCAAATGCGGAGTTCATCCTCAATCAGCCGCGTTATCGCGGTGCGGCGATATTGCTTGCGCGCGACAATTTCGGTTGCGGTTCGTCGCGCGAGCACGCGGTGTGGGCGCTTGCCGATTACGGCATCCGCGTGGTGATCGCGCCGAGCTTTGCCGATATCTTCTACAACAATTGCTTCAAAAACGGTGTGCTGCCGCTGGCGCTGCCAGCTGATGACATCGACCGATTGTTTACCGCAGTGGCCACAACGCCTGGCTACAAGCTTGATGTCGATCTACGCGCAGAGTCTGTGCGCGGTCCGAATGGCTTCGAACGCAGCTTCGATATCGAACAGTTCCGCCGCGATCGCATGCTGGAAGGTTTGGACGAGATCGGCGTGACTCTGAAGCAGCGCGCGGACATCCTTGCCTACGAGGCGCGCTTGCGCGCCGATGCTCCCTGGTTAATTCATTCCTGAAGGTCGTTCCATGACTGCGAAGATACTTGTCCTCGCCGGTGACGGCATCGGTCCGGAAATCGTGTCCGCCACTTTGATGGTGCTCGATCGTTTGGTGCGCGATTTTGGCTTTGCTGCAGAGATCGAGCATGCCCCGGTCGGCGGCGCGGCGGTAGATGTGAGCGGGCGTCCGCTGCCGGATGAAACGCTGCGTCTGGCGCATGCTGCTGATGCTGTGCTGCTCGGTGCGGTGGGCGGACCGAAGTGGGATGCGCTCGCTCCGGAACTGCGTCCTGAGAAAGGTTTGCTCGGTTTGCGCGCTGGTCTTGATCTGTTCGCCAATCTGCGTCCGGCGCTGCTCTATCCGCAGCTCGCCGCGGCATCGACGTTGCGCGCTGAAGTCGTTGCGGATCTCGATCTCATGATCGTGCGCGAGCTGACGGGCGATATTTATTTTGGTCAGCCGCGCGGTGTGCGTGTGCTGGATAACGGCGAGCGCCAGGGCTACAACACCATGGTTTATAGCGAGTCGGAGATCCTGCGCATCGGTCGCGTTGCCTTTGAAACCGCGCGTCGCCGGCAGAGCCGCGTATGTTCAGTGGATAAAGCCAATGTGCTCGAAGCAACGCGCTTGTGGCGCGAGGTGATGACTGCGCTTCAGCAGAGCGAGTATCCGGACATCGAGCTCAGTCATATGTATGTCGATAACGCTGCCATGCAATTGGTGCGCGCACCCAAGCAGTTCGATGTCATGGTGACCTCGAATATGTTTGGCGACATTCTGTCTGATTGCGCTGCGATGCTCACCGGTTCTATCGGCATGTTGCCTTCGGCTTCACTCAACGCGAAAGGGCGCGGCATGTACGAACCGATTCATGGTTCAGCGCCTGATATCGCCGGGCGCGGCATCGCCAATCCGCTCGGTACGATTTTGTCGCTGGCGATGATGATGCGTCACAGTCTGGGGCGGCCTGATCTTGCCGGCGGCGTCGAAGCTGCGGTGCGTAAGGTACTCGATCAGGGTTTGCGTACAGCAGATATCCATACTGCAGGCACGCAGCGCGTGGGCACGGCCGAGATGGGTGCTGCGGTCGCAGCAGCAGTGACCATATAAAACACACAAACGCTATCTCATGGCATGTTGTTCATGAGATGGTCGATAGGGCGGGGAGGCGAAGGAAACAATGAGCAGGCAGGTGAAAGTAGCAGTGGTGGGTGCCACCGGCGCGGTGGGTGAAACCATGATCTCGGTGCTGGAGCAGCGCAATTTTCCGGTGGGAGAGTTGTTTCCGCTCGCCAGCAGCCGGTCTGCGGGTACGCGCGTCACGTTTCGTGGCAAGCAGGTTCTGGTCAAGGATCTAGATACTTTCGATTTCACCGGCGTTGATATCGCGCTCTTTTCCGCAGGTGCATCGGTATCGCGCGAGCACGCGCCACGTGCTGGCGCGGCGGGCTGCGTGGTGATCGATAACACTTCAGAATTTCGCTATGACGATGACATCCCGCTGGTCGTGCCCGAAGTCAATCCGCACGCCATCGCTGCCTATCGTGGCCGCAATATCATTGCCAATCCGAATTGCTCCACCATCCAGATGATGGTTGCGCTCAAGCCGATCTATGACGCTGTTGGCATCGAGCGCATCAACGTCTGCACTTATCAGGCGGTGTCTGGCACCGGGCGTGAAGCGATCGAGGAGCTTGCTGCTCAGACCGCGGCGCTTTTGAATGCCAAACCGATCGAGCCTGAAGTCTATCCGAAGCAGATCGCCTTCAATGTTCTCCCGCACATCGATGTCTTCCAGGACAACGGCTACACCAAAGAAGAGATGAAGATGGTGTGGGAGACTAAAAAAATTCTGGAAGATGACGCTATCCTCGTGAATCCGACAGCGGTGCGCGTCGCCGTCTTTTTTGGCCATTCCGAGGCTGTGCACATCGAGACCCGCGACAAAATTACGGCGGAGCAGGCGCGCAAGCTGCTGGAAAAAGCACCCGGCGTGGTGGTGATGGATGAGCGCAAGGCCGGCGGATATCCAACGCCGGTCACAGAAGCCGCAGGGAATGATCCAGTTTTTGTCGGACGGATCCGAGAAGATATCTCGCATCCACGCGGCCTTGATATGTGGGTGGTTGCAGACAACGTGCGCAAGGGAGCTGCGCTCAATAGCGTGCAGATAGCGGAAATTCTGCTGCGCGATTACCTCTAGGGAACTACGGCAAGGGCCTGCCTCGCAGGATGTCGCGGTCGAAAGTGTTCCCGATATTGATCATGGAGTTGGTCGAAGTTGGCAAGGGATTTGCATTTTCGGGCTGCAAAGCCAGTGGGCATGGTGTAACGAATTGGGGGATCAGATTTTGCGTAGGCTCGCCAGAATATCGACAGTCTTCCTAGCGCTGTTGCCGCTCAATGCGACGTCATTGGGCTTGGGCGACATACAGCTTCGTTCTGCCCTCAATGAGCCATTCGAAGCTCGCATCGGCTTGCATGCACTTGGCCAGACGCGCATTGAGGACATCGTCGTCAATCTCGCTTCTCGCGACACTTTCGGCCAGGCAGGGCTCGATCGGCCAGCCTACCTCTCCGATTTGACCTTCACCGTCGAGGCCGATGCCAGCGGCCAGCCCATCATCAAAGTTAACTCCTCGCAGCCGATCTCCGAGCCCTTCATCGACTTCTTGGTCGAGATGAACTGGCCCAATGGTCGTTTGCTGCGTGAATATACGGTTCTGCTTGATCCGCCGTTGCTGCTCGATGAAGCTCCATTGCCGATCGCGGCTGCGACGACCAATTCCGGTGCATTGTTCGAGGAAGAGATTTTCGCAGATGAGATTTCCGCGGCCGGTGATGCTGCGCCCCCGGCTAATCAGTCTGTCGTGGGGCCGCGCGCGGTGCAGTCAGTTGTGCAGCAGGAAGCAAACGGCGCTTGGAACTCTGGCATGGTTGAGCGCAGCGCCACGCTGTGGTCGATTGCGCAAGAGATGCAGTCGCTGAGCGGCGCAGAGTATTCCACCGAACAGATCATGCTGGCGCTGCTGCGCAGCAATCCTGAAGCGTTCTATAACGGCAACATCAACGAGCTCAGAGCAGGTCACGTTCTGCGCATCGAAAACCCCGCGATGATCGGCGAGGTTTCGCGCGCTGAGGCGATCGCCGAGGTACGCCGTCAGGCCGAGCAGTGGATGGCTGCCAAGGGTGGTGCGGCGGCGCTTGCCGAGAACCGTCCGCAGGGTGCGACTGAAGAAGTTTCGCAAACGGGGAGCGCAGGTGCTGCTGTGGAGCCGGATGGCCCGCGGCTGCGCCTGAGCGTACCTGATATGGTGGATGCGCAGCAGCTGGCGGCAGGGACCAATGAGGGTGAATCCGAAGCTGGTACGGCGCAAAGCCTGAACCGGGAGCTTGCCACCGCGCTGGAAGTTTCCGAATCCGCGCGTCAGGAAAATGTCGAATTGCGCCAGCGTCTCGCCGAGCTGGAAGAGCAGCTCAGCTCAATGCAACGCCTGATTCAGTTGCAGGGTGATTCTCTTGCCACAATGCAGCTTGGTGCCGCTGGGGCTGAAACTCAGGATGATACTCAGACCGAAGCTCGGGTTGAGGCTCAGCCGAAGCCCGCGCCAGTGAAGCCGGTTGAAGAGCCCGTCACTGAGGAGGGCAATTCTTATCTCGACATGCTGAAGGATTACGCGACGCTGCTGAATGATCCCTTCATGATGGGAGTGGCCGGTGCGGCCGTTCTGCTCCTGCTCACGCTGGGTTGGTTGCTGCAACGGCGTCGTCAGGCTGCTCGTGCAGCGCTGGAGGAGTTCTCCGTGCCAACGCCGGCGAGCGTAGCCGCCGCTGGCATGAAGTCCTCTGCTGTCAGTGCGCCGGCGCCTATGGTGGCTTCGGCGGCAGGTCTTGCAGTCGAAGAGCTCGATGAAGATGCCGTCATCGATGCGGTAGCTTCGAAAGGCGAGACCAGCGTGGATCTCATGCAGGCCGAGGAGGACGAGATCGATGTCCTGTCCGAGGCTGATGTCTATCTCGCGTATCGCCGCTTCGACAAGGCAGAAGAACTGCTGAAAGACGCGATGAGAGATCATCCGGGTCGCAGTGATTTGATATTCAAACTACTCGAAGTCTATTCCGCTAGCGGTAATGCAAATGCCTTTGTGCTGCATGCCGAGGCGCTGCGCGCCGCGCTCGATGGTCGCGATCCCGCGACCTGGGGTAAGGTCGTCGCGATGGGCCGGCCGCTCGTGCCGGGTCATGAGCTCTTCGGCGGCAGATCGGCGAAGCCGGCGAGCGTGGCGCCAGCGGCTGTTGCCGCAGCTCCCGCGGCGGCGGTTGCCAATGAGGATTTCGATCTCGGCGATTTCCAGCTCGATGGGCTCGAAGGTCCGTCGTCCAATTTTGATATTTCCTCTGATGCCAGTATCAATGCGGGCGCTAAGGCTGATGAGCTTCACCTTGATCTTGACGTCGATGCGCTGAGCGGTTTCGGTGGGCTTGCGGGTAACGATGTCGCAGATGTCTCTGCGCAGTCGGATGCGGACAATACGGAATCGTTCTGGAAGAGCGCGGGGCAAGCTCAGGCTGCGCCCGCTGCCAAAAAGGACGGCGAAATATCCTTTGGCCTGGATGCTGATCCGGGCGTTTCGCTGAGCGGCATGGCCTCGCAACCGGCGAGCTCTGCACTGTCTGCGGGTGCGGCAGGCGGTGTCAATCTGGGCGGCGACATCGATTGGCTGTCTGCCGTTGGTGATGATTTCACTACCCTTGAATCAGATCCGGATGATGAAGATTTCAGCGGCCTGATTTCGGGCACCGATGAAATCGGTACTAAGCTTGATCTTGCCAAAGCCTATATCGACATGGGCGATCAGGAGAGTGCGCTCAGCATTCTCAACGAAGTGCGCGAGGGTGGCTCTGAAGATCAGCAGCGCGAGGCAAGTGTCCTGCGCCGCCAGATCGGCTAGACTCTGCGCTCTGATCCTTACTTAGCTTATGGCGCCCGGCGTAATGCCGGGCGCGTCGATCGGGCAGACGTGCATCCGCTCATTCGTGTCATCTGTTTTCTCGTCTTCTCCACTTGGCTCGCTTTAGGCGGGCCAAATCGTTTGTGGTGCGCTGCGGCGCTGATCCTCATCGCTTATGCAGTAGTGCCGGCAGCGAGTCTGCGTGCCGCACTCACCATGAGTCGTCGTTTGCGCTGGTTTTTCCTTTCCCTGCTGATCATTTATGGCTGGTTCACGCCAGGCATGCCGCTGTGGGATGCAATAGGAACGCCCAGTGTTGAAGGCTTGAGCGCGGGATTTGCGCGCGTGCTGGCGTTGGTGCTGATCGTGTTTGCCGTCAATCTGCTGCTGCGCAGCAGTAGCCGTGAAGAGTTGCTGACAGCAATCTATAGCCTGGCCTATCCGCTGACGCTGTTTGGTTTGTCGCACGAACGTTTGGCACTGCGCGTGATACTGGTGATGGAGGCGCTTGACCAGACGCGGGAGAGGGTGACGCAAGCGCTATCCACGCGGCCGCAGGGGAAGATCAGCCCGCGTGGCATCGGGCTCTTCATGTCAACGCTGCTCAGCAGTGTGATCGCTCATGCCGAGACTCGGCCGCGGCAGGAGTTTCACCTCAGCTTCGAAGCATCGCCTCCAGTTTTGCAGTGGTGCTATCCAGTGCTGCTCAGTCTCACGCTCTATGCTGCGGGCAGACTGGTTTTGCCGTTCGCGTTCTGGTAGCAGGGCACGTTAGAGGACCTCTGAAAAAAACCGATTTTCGTCATTGCGAGGCGAAACAATCCAGACGTGGCTTGCTTCGCCATCGCAATGACGGAGGTTCAGCTCAGAGGTCGCAGGATTACCGCCGCCAGCGGTGGCAGCGTGATGAGCATGGAGCAGGGGCGATTCATCCACGGCGTTTCTTCGGCGTGCACCACGCCGCCGTTGCCAAGGTTGCTGCCACCGTAGAAGGTTGAATCGGAGTTGAAGATCTCCACATAGTCCCCGAGCTGCGGCACACCGATGCGGTAATTCTCACGTGGCACCGGCGTGAAATTGAGCGCGATCGCCAGTGTTTCCTTGCCATCGAGGCGCAGATAGCTCAGTACTGATTGCGACGAATCATGGCAATCGATCCATTCGAATCCACGTTCATCGAAATCGTAATGATGTAGCGGTCCGTGCTTGCGATAGAGCATATTGAGATCGCGTACGAGCCGGCGCATGCCTTGATGCAGCGGGTAGTCGAGCACATACCAATCGAGTTCGGTGGCGGCGTTCCATTCCGTACCCTGAGCGAATTCGTCCCCCATGAAAAGCAGCTTCTTGCCGGGATGGGTGTACATATAGGCATAGAGCAAGCGCAGATTGGCATGGCGCTGCCATTCATCGCCCGACATTTTATTCAGCAGAGCGCCCTTGCCGTGCACGACTTCATCGTGCGACAGCGGCAACATGAAATTTTCGGTGTAGGCATAGAGCTGACTGAAGGTCAGCATGTCGTGATGATAGTGGCGATGAATCGGATTCTTGCTCATGTAGGCAAGCGTGTCGTTCATCCAGCCCATGTTCCATTTCATGCTGAAGCCGAGTCCGCCGAGCCAAGTCGGGCGCGACACCATCGGCCATGAAGTGCTTTCCTCGGCGAGCATCAGCGTGCCGGGATGCAACTCATGGGTGAGCTGATTGAGCTGACGCAGAAAGTCGATGGCTTCCAGATTCTCGTTGCCACCATGAATGTTGGGCGTCCAGTCACCGGGCTCGCGCGAGTAATCGAGATAAAGCATGGAGGCGACCGCATCGACGCGCAGACCGTCGATGTGAAATTCTTCCATCCAGTAGAGCGCGCTTGAGACGAGGAAATTACGCACCTCGTTGCGACCGTAATTGAAGATCAGCGTGCCCCAGTCACGATGTTCGCCGCGACGTGGATCGGCGTGCTCGTAGAGCGCGGTGCCGTCGAACCAGGCGAGGCCGTGGGCGTCACGTGGGAAATGAGCAGGCGCCCAGTCAAGCAGAACGCCGATGTCATTCTGGTGGCACAGATTGACGAAGTAACGGAAATCATCGGGCATGCCATAACGACTGGTCGGCGCGTAGTAGCCGGTGGTCTGGTATCCCCAGGACGCATCGAGCGGATGCTCGGTTACAGGCATCAGCTCAATGTGAGTGAAGCCCATTTCTTTGACGTAATCGACCAGTTGTCGCGCGAGCTCGCGGTAATCGATGAAGCTCGCGTGCGCGCCGCGTCGCCAGGAGCCGAGGTGAACTTCATATACCGAAATGGGAATGTGTAGCCAATCCGTTTGACGGCGTTTTTCCAGCCACGCTGCATCGTCCCAGTGATAAGTGTGCGGGGCAGTGACGATCGATGCAGTATTTGGACGCAGCTCGAATCGTTGACCATAAGGGTCGGTTTTAAGCGTGATGTGGCCAGTGTCGCGGTTACGGATTTCAAACTTGTAGAGCGCTTCTTCTGCAATGCCCGGAATGAACAGCTCCCAGATACCGCTGCCACCGCGGCTGCGCATGGGGTGGCGACGGCCATCCCATGCGTTGAATGCGCCGACGATGCTGACACGCTCAGCGTTTGGCGCCCATACGGCGAACAGCGTGCCCTGCACACCGTCGATGACTTTCATGTGCGCGCCCATGATGCGATAGGCGTGCTGATGATTTCCTTCGCCGAAGAGGTAGAGATCGTAATCGGGTAGTTGCGGCGGGAAACAATAGGGGTCATAGGCCGAGGCGGTGCCTGCGGTCGTGGTCCATTCCAGTTGGTAGCGTGGCGTGACTTTGCCTGATGGCCCCTGCCAGATGAATAGGCCAGCATCATCGACGCGTGTCAGTATCACGTCATGATCAGCGATGCGCACCGATAACGCGCCGGGAATGAAAGCGCGCACGACATCTTGCCTCCCATCGCTATGACGGCCGAGATAGGCGAAGGGATCGTGATGACGTGCCTGAAGGATCAGGCTGGCATCAGTTGATGCGCTCGCGATGGGAGTGCTCGTTGGCAGCATGGGGCACATCGATTTTCGCCTCGCCTCTCGAAGGACAATGATGATAGCATAGTGACCGTTTGGAGCGGCCTTCAGGATGCGCGCGCTCTGTCCCTCAACCGAACTCCTATCACATCACATATCGGCAATGAAAAGCGGTGAAAAAGACGGAAAAAATACGCGCTTTGTCAGTCGACTGACGCGCGATACCATCGCCCTGATCCTCGCTGGTGGCAGAGGATCGCGACTCAAACATCTCACGCAGTGGCGCGCCAAACCGGCGGTGCCATTCGGCGGCAAATTCCGCATCATCGATTTCCCGCTGTCGAACTGTCTCAATTCCGACATTCGCCAGATTGCTATCCTGACGCAATACAAATCGCATTCGCTGATTCAACACATCCAGAGCGGATGGAGTTTCCTGCGCGCAGAGCTCGGCGAATTCATCGAGCTGGTACCAGCGCAGCAGCGTGTCGCAACGTCCTGGTACACGGGCACGGCGGATGCGGTGTTTCAGAATCTCGACATCATCCGCAGCTACGATGTTTCCTACGTGCTGATTCTCGCCGGTGATCACATCTACAAGATGGATTACGGCCCGATGATCGCATCGCACGTCGAATCAAAAGCCGACATGACGGTAGGCTGCATCGAAGTGCCGCTCGATAAAGCGCATGCCTTCGGTGTGATGGAAGTCGATGACGATCTGCTGGTGAAATCCTTCAAGGAAAAGCCAGAAAATCCGCAGCCGATGCCTGGCTCGACAGATACCGCGCTTGCCTCGATGGGTATTTATGTTTTCAACACGCACTTCCTGTGCGAGCAATTGCTGAAGGATGCTTATGCATCTTCGTCGAGCCACGATTTCGGCAAAGACATCATTCCTTCGGCGATCAACAAATACCGCGTTCACGCCTATCCGTTCAAAAATCCGGAGACAGGCGGACCGGCTTACTGGCGCGATGTCGGCACCGTCGATGCGTTCTGGGAAGCGAACATGGAATTGATCGGCATCACGCCTGAGCTCAACCTCTACGATGACGCCTGGCCGATCTGGACTTATCAAGCGCAGTTGCCGCCAGCAAAATTCATTTTCAATGATGAAGGTGGCCGGCGCGGCATGGCGGTTGATTCCATGGTGTCTGGTGGCTGCATC
>JAITWN010000094.1 GCA_031285245.1 Chromatiales bacterium
TACGAATCGTCTTTAAGACTTTGGGGGGGCTGCGCTGCGCCAACCCCACCGCTATTGCCTTTGCCCTTCAATGCTTGTCTTCACTTCGTTTTTTGTGCTGCTTCTTGCTCGATGCTTGCGCATCTTTCTTGTGCGACTCGTGCTGCGCATGGGGGTCATGCTTTTGCGCCGAATCGGATTTTGCCTTAGCCGAAGCTGTGGCCTCAGCCTCAGTCTTAACGGGTTGGTCTTGCGCCTGCTCGTCCTGCGCCAAGGCTGCTGACGTCAGTGCAGTTGCACTCATGCCCAATAGGGCAGCCGCGAGAAAGCGAGGCAAACCTTTCATCAGCGACTTTGCCGGAACTTCGCGTTGGTTCGATATCGTGCTCACATTATTCTCCAATTTGTGTTGAGGACGGCTGAATTTCCAACCGGCTACGGTTGGATGATGTCATAGTGTTTTAAGTTCCGTGCATCTCGCTTTTGATCGCGGTTCTGGAGCAGCCATGAAAGCAAACGTTGTCCGTATTGGAAACTCGCGCGGTATCTGTCTGCCGAAATCCATTATCGATCGCTGCGAGCTGAAGAATGTGGCCGAACTGGAAGTCGAAGGGGATGCTCTGAGCATCTGCCCCGCGCAGGGATCTCTTGAATTGCGCGCGTCCGCTTGAGCGAATTATTAGGTTGTTGCCACTTCATCGCGCAACGCCAAGTTAATCACCTCAGCAAAGCGAATCAAAAACTCTGAAACTTGCGCCTCATAAAGCGGCGAGCGAACCAGCGCATCAACTTCCTCTGGCGATTTCTTCATGAGGGGAAGACGAAGAAACAGCTCTTCTTGAAACTTATCGCTAACCGTAGAAAGCACCAGCCTCAAAGAGGCCAACATATCGTCGCCACGATGGGACGCATGCACTAACGCGATAGGTTTGCTGACAACCTCAAAGCGCGAAACCATCCAGTCGATTGCGTTTTTTAAACCGCCGGGGATAGCGCGGATATATTCAGGGCTTGAGATGATGATGCCATCCGCAGCAGACACGGCTTCCATGAGTTGAAGCACTTGAGGCGGAGTTTTCTCCCCTTCGGCGTCCGGCGAGAAAACGGGCAAGGTGTCGAGGCGATGAAAGATGGATAACTCAACGCCTACTGGTGCGAGTTCTTTCATGGCACGTAATAAAGCTGTGTTGGTCGATGCCGAGCGGGCACTGCCAGAGATGGCGAGAATCTTCATGCTTTTGTGCCTAAGTTAAACCAGCGGTGAAGACGTCTGGGTTGCATGCAATCTTAGGCCAACAGTAATTACTCGGGGAAGTTTTCATATTGCGGCAATGAATCAGTGATTTCGTACCAAGGTGCCTTCGAGCTCGCTAGAGCTATTAGCTTTTCGTAACGAAAAGTAATTACGGAAGCACATTGCCTTCAGAGGTTGGTTAAGCCTCTCGGAAAGACATTGCAAAGAGTGCACACGATCTACGAAACCAACCCTATCACCGCATAAACCTCGCATGCATCAATGCCCCCACTCCCGTCAGCATCGCCACCCAAGCCAACATCGGTACATCCAACCACCTTCCAGCGCCTTCCGGTGCCGCTACCAGCAGCACAGCAGCACTAATCAATAATGCGCCGCCAGTAATTGCCCAAATTCGGCTGCGGTTGCTGCGGCGTAGTTCTTCTTGCAGGGCTTGTAGTTGTGGGGAATTCCAGCTTATTTGCAGGCGTTCTTCTTGCAGGGCTTTTAGGGTTTCGTAGGCTAGGTCAGGGAGTTCTGGCAGTTGTGCGAGCCAGCGGGGGGCGTTTTTTTGTGTGGCGGTGAGTAGGCCGCGGATACCGCGGTGTTCTTTCATCCAGCGTTCGAGGAAGGGTTTGGCGGTACTCCAGAGGTCGAGGTCGGGGTAGAGTTGGCGGCCGAGTCCTTCGATGTTGAGGAGGGTTTTTTGCAGGAGGACGAGTTGCGGTTGTATGCGTGCGTCGAAGCGGCGCGCGGTTTGGAAGAGGTTGAGCAGTAGTCTGCCGAAGGAGATGTCTTTGAGTGGGCGTTCGAAGATCGGTTCGCACACGCTGCGGATCGAGGATTCGAATTCATCGATGCGGGTGTCTTTCGGCACCCATTCTGATTGCACGTGCAGTTCGGCGACGCGGCGGTAGTCGCGATTGAAGAAGGCGAGGAAGTTTTCGGCGAGATAATTTTGATCCGCAGCGGTGAGTGTACCCATGATGCCGAAATCAACGGCGATGTATTGTCCGTGCGGGCTGACGAAGATGTTGCCCGGGTGCATGTCGGCGTGGAAGAAGTTGTGTTTGAACACTTGCGTGAAGAAGATTTCGACGCCGCGCTCTGAGAGTTTTTTGAAGTCGATGCCTTGTTGGCGCAATTCTTCGATGTCGCCGATCGGTGTGCCGTGAATGCGTTCCATCACCATCACTTCCTGGCGCGTATAAGGCCAGAACACTTCCGGCACATATAGCATTTCTGAGCCAGTGAAGTTGCGTCGCAACTGCGAGGCGTTGGAGGCTTCGCGCACGAGGTTGAGTTCGTCGAGGATGGTCTGCTCGTATTCTTCGACGATCTCCCGTGCGCGCAAACGCCGGCCATCGGCGGAGTAGCGTTCGGCGTAATCGGCGATGATGCGTAGCAAACCGACGTCGCGGCGGATCAAGCGTTCGATGCCGGGGCGGACGATTTTTACGATGACTTCGCGGCCGTCACGTAGCGTGGCGGCATGCACTTGCGCGATCGATGCGGAGGCGAAAGGTTCTTGCTCAAAAGTGAGGAAGATTTCTTCGAGCTTCTGGCCGTAAGCGCGCTCGGCGATTTCGCGCGAGACGATGCCTGGAAATGGCGGCACATCATCTTGCAGATGCGCGAGCTCTTCGGCGTAGTCATCGGGGAGCAGATCGCGGCGCGTCGATAAAATCTGGCCGAATTTGATGAAGATCGGCCCGAGCTCTTCGAGCGCGAGTCGCACGCGTTTTGCCGGTGGATCCTGATGGCGATGAAACCAGTTCCACGGCATCAGATACATCATGAAACGCACGGGCCGAAAGAACGGCAGATCGAGAATGATCTCATCGACGCCGTGGCGGATCAGTACCAGGTTGATGTGTATCAGGCGCAGGATCTGCCCAGGCCGAATCATGGGTTCTTTCCGCGTGTGAGAGGCAGGCGCGCGATGCGCGCTTGCAGGCGATCAGCATCGGCGCGCAGCACATCGACTTCATGCAAAAACGTATCGACGCTTGCGCGGTCAGCAAGCAGCGCGAGCTCGAAGCACAGCCAATCACTGAGGTCATGCCGCAGCGCATCGGCGCTGTCGTTGCCGAAGCGGCGCAGGCCGCGCGCGGCATTGCCGAGTTGATGCGCAACCACATCGCCGAGCAGGCGCGAGGCTTGTTCTTCCCAGTCGATGTCGAGTTTGGCGAACAAGGCCTGCAGCGCGGCGCCGGCTTGCAGATCGCCGGTGATGCTGAGGTCACCACTTTGCAGCGCGGCGCGCGTATCGCCAGCAAGACGGCTGCGTGCAAGGCCAAGCACTTTGCCAGTGATTACGGTGTCTGCTGCGCGCGTTGTGGTTTCGGCAAGATGGAGTTTTTCACCGTCGCATTCGATGTAGCAGTGCAGCGTTGGCGCAAGTATGCGGATTTCAATCAGCTTGCCGATGAGCGGTACGAGACGCGCTTTGGCTTGCGGATCCATGGCAAGCAAACTGCCGAGCGAGTGTTCGAGCGTTTTAAGGGCAGCTTGCCGCAAAGGGCCGATGAGCTCCAAGACACTATTCCTTAGAGCTTGTAGCCGCGGTGGATCGCGACGATGCCAGTGGAGACGTTGAGATAAGTGCAGTGCGCGAAGCCTGCCGTTTCCATCATTGCTTGCAGTTCGCTCTGTGGCGGATGCATGCGAATCGATTCGGCGAGATAGCGATAGCTGCCTTCATCGCCGGCAACGACTTTGCCGATCAGTGGCAGCACGCGGAAGGAATAGAGATCGTAAAGCGCAGCAACGGGGCCAGGTGTTGGATGCGAGAACTCGAGCACCAGCAATCTGCCGCCGGGTCTGAGCACGCGTAACATGGAAGCGAGCGCTGCGCTTTTATCGGTGACGTTGCGCAGGCCGAAGGCCATGGTGATGCAATCAAATGAATTATCTGCGAACGGCAGGCACTCGGCGTTGGCCTGAACGCACACGATGTTGTTTGCATGACCGCGATCGATGAGACGGTCGCGACCCATATTGAGCATCGCGGCATTGATGTCAGCGGCGATGACGCGTCCTGTTGCTCCGGCGCGTTTGGCGAGGGCGCTGGCGATGTCGCCGGTGCCGGCAGCGAGATCGAGTATTTGCTGGCCGGGACGCACTTCGGCGAGATCGACCGCCATGCGTTTCCACAGGCGATGCACGCCGAGCGACATCAAGTCATTCATCAAGTCGTAGCGCACAGCGACGGAATCAAACACGCCGCGCACGCGCCGTGCTTTATCGTTGGTGGCAACTTGTTCGAAGCCGAAGTGCGTGGATTGCGGTTCGGGCGGAGTCGTCATAGCTTTTAATTTTGCACGCTGCTTGCTGGCTCGCGGCGCTGGTGGCCAGCGCGCTGCAAGCGTTCGAGGTAGAGATCCCAGAATTCCTGGCGACGCACGCCGAGTTTGTAGAGCAGATCCCAGGTGTAAAGGCCGGTGCTGTGACCATCGTCAAAAATGAGTTTCACCGCATAGGCGCCAATCGGCTCGATGGCGCTGATGTTCACGTTTTCCTTGCCGATTTGCAGCGTTTCCTGTCCGGGGCCGTGGCCGCGCACTTGCGCGGAAGGTGAATACACGCGCAGCAGCTCGCAAGGCAGCTCGAAGCGTGCGCCATCATCGAAGGCCACTTCCAGCAGGCGTGAGCGTTGATGCAGACGGATTTCAGTCGGAGTTGGTGCGGTATTCATGGGCTAAAGGATGTAGCGGCTGAGATCTTCGTTTTCGACCAGTTTATCGAGATGGCGATCGACGTAAGCAGCATCGATGGTGACGTTAAGTCCACCTTGATCTGATGCTTCGAACGATAAGGTTTCCATCACTCGTTCCATTACCGTGTGCAAACGGCGCGCGCCGATGTTTTCGCTGCGTTCGTTGACCTGCCAAGCGATCTCGGCGATGCGCGCGATGCCGTCCAGTGCGAACGCGAGCGTGACGTTTTCGGTCGCCATTAGCGCTATATATTGTTCGGTGAGCGAAGCGTGCGGCTCGGTGAGGATGCGAATAAAATCCTGTGCGCTTAGCGCTTCGAGTTCGACGCGGATCGGCAATCGCCCTTGCAGCTCGGGAATGAGATCCGATGGCTTGCTGAGATGAAACGCGCCTGAGGCGATGAACAGAATGTGATCAGTGCGGATGGTACCGAGCTTGGTGGTGACGGTGCTGCCTTCGATCAGCGGCAACAGATCACGCTGCACGCCTTCGCGCGAAATATCCGGGCCGTGAGAATCAGACCGCCGCGCGATCTTATCGATTTCATCTATGAAGACGATGCCGTTCTGCTCGGCGTTTTCGAGCGCGCGCGTTTTGATCTCATCTTCGTTGATGAGCTTGCTCGCTTCTTCGTCGGTGAGCAGGCGGAACGCTTCGCGAATCGGCAAACGACGCTTCTTGGTGCGCTCGCCGGCGATATTCTGAAAAAGACTCTGCAGCTGCCCACTCATTTCTTCCATGCCGGGCGGCGCCATGATTTCAACCCCTGTCGGTGCGAGACTGAGCTCGACTTCGATCTCGGTGTTGTCGAGCTCGCCTTCGCGCAGTCTTTTGCGAAATTTCTGGCGAGTCGCGCTGTCTTCGCTACGCTCACCGCGCGCCGGTGGCAGCAGGATGTCGAGGATGCGATCTTCGGCGAGATCTTCAGCGCGGCGACGCACTCTGGCGATCTCGCGTTCGCGCGTTACTTTGAAGGCAACTTCGCTCAGCTCGCGGATGATCGATTCAACGTCGCGCCCGACATAGCCGACCTCGGTGAATTTGCTCGCTTCGACTTTGACGAACGGCGCATTGACGAGGCGCGCGACACGGCGCGCGATCTCGGTTTTGCCAACGCCGGTTGGGCCGATCATGAGGATGTTCTTCGGCGTGATTTCGCTCTTCATCTCGCCGCCGATCTGCATGCGTCGCCAGCGATTGCGCAGGGCGATGGCAACCGCGCGTTTGGCCGCCTGTTGCCCGACGATGTGGCGGTCGAGTTCCTGAACGATTTCTCTCGGGGTCATTTCAGACATCAGGTGAGTACCGTGTCAGCGGCGGGCAATTCCTCGATCGCCAGCGTGTTGTTGGTGTAGATGCAGATATCGGCCGCGATGTGCAGACCTTTTTCAACGATGCTGCGGGCGTCGAGCTCGGTGTTGGCGAGCAGGGCGCGGGCCGCAGCGAGTGCAAACGAGCCGCCAGAGCCAATCGCCATGATGTCGTCTTCCGGCTCGATGACATCGCCATTGCCGGAAATGATCAGCGAGACACTGCGATCAGCAACGACCAGCAGCGCTTCGAGGCGCCGCAGCATGCGATCGGTGCGCCAGTCTTTGGCGAGTTCGACGGCGGAGCGGGTGAGATTGCCGGAGTGTTTTTCGAGCTTGCCTTCGAAGCGTTCGAACAGCGTGAAAGCATCCGCAGTGCCACCGGCGAAACCGGCGATGACCTGGCCGCCGTAGAGCCGGCGCACTTTGCGCGCATTAGCTTTCATCACCGTGTTGCCGAACGAGACCTGACCATCGCCGCCGACGGCGACACGGCCGTTACGTCTGACTGACAAAATGGTGGTGCCGCGGAATTGCTCCACTTTCCGGCTCCTGAAAGGGAAAAGCGTAGTGTACACCAGCGCTGCGGCCGGCCGTACGCTTCGGGCGGCTCAGCGCTGCGGGCGGCGGCGCGCGCGCGGATGCGCGTTATCGTAGACCGCGGAGAGGTGCTGGAAATTGAGGTGGGTGTAGACCTGCGTGGTGGAAAGATTGGCGTGGCCGAGCAGTTCCTGCACCGCGCGCAGATCGCCGGAGGATTCGAGCACATGGCTGGCGAAGGCGTGGCGCAGCATGTGGGGATGCACGTTCATGCCAAGGCCCATGCGCTGCGCCCAGTGCGCGATACGCATTTGTACGCTGCGGGCGGAAAGACGGGTGCCGCGCGCGGAAACAAAAAGCGCGGTTTCGCCGGGGGCGCGCAAGTTTGCAGCGAGTGCGAGCCAGTGTTGCAGCGCTGCGATCGCCTGGCATCCAACTGGCACGCGCCGTGTCTTGTTGCCCTTGCCGGTGACTTCGACCATGCCGTCGTTGAGATCGACATGCGCAATATCGAGCGCAACGGTTTCCGACAGGCGCAGGCCCGAGGAATAGATCAGCTCCATCAGCGCTTGATCACGCACGGCGATGGTTGCTTGCGCGGTAGAGGAGAGCAGGCGCGCGGTTTGGTCGACATCCATCACTTCGGGCAGACGCCGGCGCGCCTTGGGCGCACGCACGCCGCTTGCCGGGTTGTAGTGCAACGTGCCGCTTTCAATCAGGCAGTCAAAGAACGCGCGCAGCGATGACAAGCGCCGTTGCGCGCTGCGTGGATTAAGACCGCGCCGATGCTCGCGCGCGATGAAAGCGCGGATGCGATGCAGGTCGATATCTGCGCAGTGCGTGATTCCCTGCTCACGACACCAATCCACCAGTGCTTTGGCATCGCGGATATAAGCTGAGCGCGTGCGCGGCGAGACACCGCGCTGCGTGAGGTGCGTGGCGAACAGCGTCAGACCGGCGTCGGGAGCCAAGACGGCGATTCGCGTGTTTACAGTGGCTGCGACGTCGGCGCGTCTTCGGGCACGAAGGGCGCCAGACGATGCGCGATGAGTTCGCAGAGATGACGTAGATAAGTCGTGCCCATGTCGGGATTGAAGCGATCGGCGCTGTGGCTGCCGATCGCGAGCGCGCCGATCAAGCGGCCGCGCACGGTGAGCGGCAGCAGCGCAGTTGAGCTGATGACAGAGGCATGTTCACCGAAGAGTTCGGCAAGCTGTTCACCTTTGAGACGGCCGCAGATCGGCTGTACGCCGACCAGCAAACGGCGCAGCTCGCCGGTGGTTGCAGACGTTGGCTTGGCGCTGATGCGCAAAAACGCGCGCGGGCCGTAGGCCGGCAGCTCGCCGCTGGTGAAGAATTGCAGGCCGGCGGCATCGGCGTTGAAATCCGCGCGCAGACTTTCTTCGAGCGCGGTCAGCGCGTCGGCGAGTGTTGCGCCATCGAGGATGCGCAGCGTGAGCTGTTGAAGCCTGCCGAGCAGTTCATCGTTGCTGCGCGCGACGTCCATCAGTTGCTGCAACTGACGACGGTAACCGCGGTTCTGCTCGCGCAGCGCTGCGACTTGGCGCTCCACCAGCGAGACCGCGCCGCCGGTAGCGTGAGGGAGAGTGATTTCGCGCAGCAGCTCGCTGCGTTCGCTAAAAAATTCAGGATGATTACGCAGGTACTGTTCGACATCATCGGCGCCAATGTCGTGGACAGGGGGTTTCTCGGTGAGATTGGTCATATGATTCCTTCAAAGACATGGGCAGCTGGCCCAGTGTGCATCTCGCGCAAGGTGATGGCGGACGTCACGTGCTGCTCCCTAGAAACGCTTGAGGAGTATAGCAGGGGGTAGATGTATCGTTAACCGCGCGGGGATGGTGCGAAGCGAAATAAAACGCAGCGGGAGATTGAATGAAGCGAGTGAGTGATAAGCCGGGGATGCACGGCGCACCGCGCATCCCCGAGAGAGAGTTTGAGTTGGGCTTTGAGTCGTAGTCTCATAGGCTGAGCACTCCGCTCATCTCAGCTTATGAAGTTTGTGGGGAGAGCATCGCGCAGACCGTGGCATGGATTGTTTCGCCTTCGGCTCGCAATGACGAGTCAGAGGCCTGGTCGAACCGCGGCTCGTGATAACGAAATAGAGGCCCGACCATGATGGAACACGGCTCACGCTAATAAACCAGCGGCCCGGCCATGATGAACCACGGGCCAGCGTAATGAGCCCGTAGTCCGCGATGCCAAAAGCGGAGCGATTCGCCATGACGGAGTGAGGGCAACCCATCAACGAATATCCTCGTCATCGCGAGGCGCGTAGCGCTGTAGCCATCGAGCGCCGCGCATGCGCAGCCCAGCGTCCAAGTACATTTCAAATGTCGAGCGACTCTCAGCGCAATTTATTGCGTGCGAAGTTGATGATCTCATCGAGCGGATTGTGGTCGCTGTCCATGCCGAGCATCGAGGCAAGGCCGCTGTGTGTTTGCGCAGTAGTGTTGGTGGCGTTGCTGTGTTCTCCAAACAGTTTGCCGAGCATGCCGCCGAGGGTTTGTGCGGGTTGACCGGTTGGCGTTGTCTGGTTGGTTTGTCCACTGGTCTGTACGGGTTGTGTGGTCTGCACCGTTGTTTGGACGGGCTGCTCTGATTGCGTGATCTGTTCTGTTTGGCTGGTTTGCGTTGGCTGCGTGACCTGCTCTCTTTGACCGGTTTGTCCTGATGGCGTGGCCTGTATAGTCTGTTCGGTTTGCCCTCTCTGCGCTGTCTGCGCAGCTTGTGCCTGTGAGCGTCTCACCGAGTCGAGGCCCTGTTTCGCCATGTGACCGGCAACGACCATGGCGAGCATCGGCAGAATTCTTTTCATCACCAGCGAGCTCATGCCTGAGCGCTGTGATGCGTTTTCTGCAACTGCGCGGCTGACGTCTTTGGAGCCGAACACGTGATCGAGCACATTGTTGCCACGACTGATATCGGTCGGCTGCTGCGATACTACATTGTCGAGCAAGCTGCCGCCGCCGAGCCGCCCCAGCATGCCGCCGAGCCCCTCGATGCCATTGGGGGAGGCCTGAGCCTGCTTCCTGAATCCACCGAGCAATGCCGGCATCAGCGCCTGGGCGGCCTGATTCGTCTGCGTTTCGCTGAGGCCGAGCTCTCGTGCCATGGATTGAAGACCGCCGCTCTGGGAAAGAAAGTCATTGGCCTGCATGTTTGTACCCTCCTTGGTGGGTTGGTGCTGCGCGGCATCCGGTGCCGCGGGTGATGGAAGCAGGCGCTGATCGCGCTGAGCTTCGAAGGAAATGGTGAGCTCCCTTAAGTTGGTTGATTCAGCGCATCGTTGCGGATGTGCAGTGCGTTACACCTCAAATCATATAGGCGTCGATGAGCTGAGGTCGACCAAAGGGACGAGCGCGCGCTCGTCATGCGGGCGGCAGTTGGGCGGGCGAGTGTTGGTGCGTAGCCCTTATGAAGAGGGTTCCTGAATTACTGCGTCTCAGGGGCGGTGGCCAGCGGCGCCCGCCAGGTTTTGCGTCACATCGAGAAAAAGACAGCTGTTTTCCGGTATCGCTAACGAACCCTTCTAGGCAAGTCCGGGAGACTTTTTTGAAACCGTTGGCGCGTAGCGGCTCCGTGTTTCAAAAAAGTCTCCCGGACTTGCCTGGTCACTGATTCTAGATGCGTAAAGCCCCACGCTTAGCGCATCACAACTTCATCGCTGGGCGCAACGCAGTGAGGCCCAGCCTATATTTCTACATGCCTTCTACCTTTGTGCTCAATCATCCCACAGCCACGCCGCGCCTCTGACGCCTGAGGAATCTCCCCAATGATTCTTGATGATGCGTCCATTCCAATGGGGGTGGAATACATGGCGGCGCACATGTGCTGGGCCTTGGGTGCATAGCTCGTCGATGTTGGACATGCCGCCGCCGAGCACGATGATGTCTGGATCGAGAATATTGATGACGGTGGCGAGTGCGCGGCCGAAGCGTTCGAGATAGCGTGTGAGCGCGGCTTGCGCCAGTGCATCACCGCGACGGGCTGCGGTGATGATTTCGGCGGGTGTCAGCGTGGCGCCGCTACTGCGCTTGAAGTCGGCGGCGAAACCGGGGCCGGATAACAGCGTTTCGACGCAGCCGTGTCGACCGCAGTAGCACAGTGGTCCTTCGGCATCGCCAGCGAGACATAGTGGATTGTGCCCCCATTCGCCCGCGATACCGTGCGGTCCTGATAGCACATGGCCGCGCACGACGATGCCGCCGCCAACGCCCGTGCCGAGAATCGCGCCGAAGACGACATCTGCTCCTGTTGCCGCGCCGTCACTCGCTTCTGATAGTGCGAGACAATTGGCATCGTTGACCATGCGCACCGGCTGGCCGATCGCTGTCGCGATGTCAGCGCGCAGGGCGCGGCCGTTGAGGCATACGGTATTGCTGTTATAGGTCAGACCGCTCGCGTCCACCGCGCCAGGAGCGCCGATGCCGACGGTGGCTGCGGGCGCATCGCGCCATAATGTGGTGACGAGTGCTGCCACCGCGTGCACGATGTCAGCGTAATTTTTAGGCGTAGCGATGCGTTCACGTCGCGCGATTTCGTGATCGCGCGACATGATCACGCCTTCGATCTTGGTGCCGCCGAGGTCGATGCCGATGCGTTGTGTCATTTGCTGGAGTGTTCAGTCTGATTTTTGGCGGTCTTGCAGCGAGATGTTTGCTGCCTTTCGTTCTGGAAGAATCGTATTTCCATGGCGAGGTCTTTGCGAAAGCGAATCATAGGTTGGGAGCTTTAGAGTGAATGCCCGTTCGCGTGAAGTTACAGCGCGAGCGCGAGACGCATTCCATCCTCGACTTCTTGCAGTTTGTCTCGCGGCAGAATGCCAACCCGCTTTGTCAGGAAGGTTTTCGCGATCGGCGTAGACCGCATCGAGCCTCTCTGTGATATCCGCGCGGCGATGGCGGTCCACGAAATCATGGACCGCCGTCGCATACAGTTCGCTGCGGGAGACGCCAAGCTTCTTTGCCATGCGTTCAGCCTCTTCGAAAATTTCGTCAGGAATCGATATCGCCGTTTTCATAGGTGCATGGTATGACCGAGGTTATACCACGCCAATGATCCACTCTGCTGGTGGCGGCGCGTTCGTCCAAAGAATAGCGAAG
This sequence comes from Chromatiales bacterium, assembly GCA_031285245.1. Lineage (GTDB taxonomy): Bacteria > Pseudomonadota > Gammaproteobacteria > SZUA-140 > SZUA-140 > JAITWN01. Next base: position 11,909 of record JAITWN010000094.1, read on the forward strand.
CGGCATTTGATGGCATCGCAGGATGTCTGATATGGCGGCTTGTATCAGCCGAATTTTCGCCTCCGCTTTTTGCTCAGTGTTACAGTCTGATGCAGCGCTCAGTCAGGGATATCCGGCTCCACCAGTCGAGCCAGGTTGCGTAGCGATTCTTGCCAGCCGAGGTAGCAGGCATCGAGCGGGATCGCATCTGGATGCCTTCCTGCACGATGTCGAGCTCCGTGCTGCTCGCTACCTTCTTCAGCGTCACCGTGGTTTGCATTTCGCCGGGAAGATTCTGGTCATCGAACCGATCTGTGTAGCGCAATCGCTCGTTCGGCACGAGTTCAAGGTATTCACCGCCGAACGATGACACCGAGCCGGTGCTGAAATTGGTGAACGACATTTTGAAAGCGCCGCCCACTTTGGCGTCCGAGTGATGCACATGGCCAGTGAAGCCATTCGGCGGCAACCATCGCGCCAGTGCATCTGGATCCAGAAACGCGCGATACACTTTCTCGGGCTTTGTGGCGAGAACGCGATGCAATCGAACCGTATTTTTTGCAGACATGAGAGCATCCTCCTAATGCGGTATCCGTCATTGGATTCTCGTTATTGTAAGCGCGAGCTGTTGATGTAAAGCCGGTGAGGAGAGAGCGTAGCGTGGTCGTGCGTAGTGTGTGCTAACTCAGGGCTGAAAGCCCCTTCCTCGCCACGATATCGAGCAGCTTGAGCGAGGGGCCGTTGGGTTTTTTCTCCCCTTGCTCCCATTTCTGCACGGTCGAGACGCTGGTATTCAGATAGGCAGCAAAGACAGCCTGGCTCACGCCGTTACGCAGGCGCAGGCGTTTGATCTGCGCTGGACTGCAAGGCTTGACCGGCGGGAGGCAGAGTACGTCGAACTCGCGCATGGTCCGCGCATTGATGAGCCCCGCACTGGCGAGATCCTTTGCGGTCTCGTGTACAGTTTTGAGAATCGCTTTTTTCATGAAAAATGCACCTCTTCAATAGCGCCGGTGGCGAGAATTTTGGCTAAGCCCGCTTCCGTTCGCGCCCCAGCAATTTCAACGCGTTGCTCTCGGTCGTGGCGATGTTGTGGTGCGCGTTTTTTTCGTACCCATAGATAAAGAAGCATGTCTCACCATGAGAGAAGGCAATAATAGTGCGTACCCCGCAGCGCTTACCCAATGATCTCGATGGTCGCGGTGCTTTGAGTGAAAAAGCGCTTGCCAGTTTTACGCGTTTTTTCCTTGAGACATGTCTTGATCAGATCAGCTTCATGGAAGGTTTGGTGCGGCCGGATCGTTTGCGTACTCGCATTCTGATGTGGGCGGAGGAAGAGGCACGTCTCGGTGCACTTCCGTCGAAGGCAGGTGTTGTGCTCGAAGCTGTGCTGTATCGCGGCGAACTTCCTCGTGGTGAAGTCGGTGATTTGCTTGGCGCTACTGCGCGCCATGCGCGGCGAATCGTCTCTGCGCTCATCGAGCAAGGCGCTCTCACTGCGGATAATGTACGCGCACCTTTGCGTTTGGCGTTTCCTGCGACCCTGGCATCACGTTGGATGCCAGGGTTGTTCCCTGAGCGTGTGGCTTGATCTGAAGCTTTATTCTTTTCCGAATATCCCGAGCGTCGACCACATCTCATCGACTCTGCGTTTGACCGCTTCATCCATCGCGATCGGTGTGCCCCATTCGCGGGTGGTTTCGCCTTGCCATTTGTTGGTGGCGTCGAAGCCGACTTTTGAGCCGAGCCCCGATACGGGCGAGGCGAAGTCGAGGTAGTCGATGGGTGTGTTGTCGATGAAGACCATGTCGCGGCGTGGGTCCATGCGTGTGGTCATGGCCCAGATCACGCTTTTCCAGTCACGCACGTCGATGTCGTCGTCGACGACGATGACGAATTTCGTATACATGAACTGACGCAGGAACGACCACACGCCCAGCATCACGCGCTTGGCGTGGCCGGGGTATTGTTTGCGTATGCTGACGCAGGCGAGTCGATAAGAGCAGCCTTCAGGCGGCAGATAAAAATCGATGATTTCGGGAAACTGCTTTTGCAGGATCGGCACGAATACTTCGTTGAGCGCGACGCCGAGCACGGCGGGTTCATCCGGTGGCCGGCCGGTGTAGGTACTGTGATAGATCGGATTGTCGCGATGCGTGATGCGATCGATGGTGAAAACCGGGAAGCGCTCGACTTCGTTGTAATAGCCCGTGTGATCGCCGAACGGACCTTCATTCGCCATGTCATTCGGCGCGATATGACCTTCGAGCACGAATTCCGCGCCTGCCGGCACGCTGAGATCGTTGCCGATGCATTTCGTCACTTCAGTCTTGCCACCGCGCAGCAATCCAGCGAAGGCGTATTCCGATAGCGTATCGGGCACGGGCGTGACGGCGCTGAGAATCGTTGCTGGATCAGCGCCAAGCGCAACCGCGACCGGAAAGGGTTCGCCAGGATGTTTGAGCTGCCAGTCGCGCAGATCGAGTGCGCCGCCGCGATGCGCCAGCCAGCGCATGATGACGCGATTGCGCCCGATCACCTGCTGACGATAGATGCCGAGATTCTGCCGTGGTTTATTCGGGCCGCGTGTCACCACCAGTGCCCAGGTGATGAGCGGACCCGCATCACCCGGCCAGCAAGTCTGAATCGGCAGGCGCGAGAGATCGACGTCATCACCTTCGATCACATTGCGCTGGCATGGCGCGCTGCCAACGGTTTTCGGATTCATGTTGAGCACTTGCTTCAGCACCGGCCATTTATCCCAGGCATCACGCAGTCCAGCCGGTGGCTCGGGCTCTTTGAGATAAGCGAGCAGTTTGCCAATTTCGCGCAGTGCATCGACCGAATCCGCGCCCATGCCGAGTGCGACGCGTCGCGGTGTGCCGAAAAGATTCGCGAGCACAGGAATGTCGTAGCCCTTGGGGCGCTCGAAGAGCAGAGCAGGGCCTTCGCGTCGCAACGTGCGATCGCAGATTTCAGTCATTTCGAGATGCGGGTCGACTTCGATGCCGATTCGCTTCAGTTCGCCTTGTGCTTCGAGCGTGGCGATGAAGTCACGCAGATCGCGGTATTTCATATCAACCTCTGAGATTGAATTCGGCCATCACCGGCGCATGGTCTGAAGGGCGTTCAACGCGGCGCGCTTCCATGTCGATGATGCTATCTACACAGCGTTCGCACAGTGCAGGGCTCGCGAGAATATGATCGATGCGAAGGCCAATGTTGCGACGAAACGCACCGACGCGATAATCCCACCAACTGAAACGCTGCTCATCGGGATGCTTGAGGCGGAAGGTATCGCACAGGCCAGTCGCAAGCAGGCGTTCGAAGGCTGAACGTTCCGGTTCGCTGAACAACACTTTGCCTTCCCAGGCGGCGGGATCATGAACATCGATCGGCTGCGGCGCGATGTTGAAATCACCCATCACTGCGATGCGTGCATGCGTCTGACACTGCAGTTTCATGTCATCGATCAAACGCTCTAGCCAGTGCAATTTATAGGCGTATTTTTCTGAAGCTACTGCCTGGCCGTTCGGCACGTAAAGATTGACGATGCGTACGCCGCTGCAGGTGGCGGCGATGATGCGCCGCTGCGGATCATCAAGCCCAGGAATATCGCGCACGACATCCTGCGCCGGTTCGCGCGACAAGATGGCAACACCGTTATAAGTTTTCTGTCCAGAGAATACGGCGTGATAGCCGGCGCTGCGAAATTCATCGACTGGGAATTGCTCGTCTTGCAGCTTGGTTTCCTGCAAGCCAAGCACATCAGGCGCATGTTGGCTGAGCCAATCGAGCACCTGAGGCAGACGCACACGCAGAGAGTTGACGTTCCAGCTGGCGATTTTCATTTGTTTTGCAGGTCTTGTTTCATGAAGCGTTGTAGCCTGAGCTTCGCAAGGAGAGGCGCAAATAACCGCGCCACTCTGCCATATCCTTGATGAGAGGGGTAGGCCCGCGGCCAGTATCCGCATAATACCTGCTGGGCTACAATCGAATGCGTTCATGAGGCCTTGCCCTCTCCCCTAACCGGCTGCC
>JAITWN010000110.1 GCA_031285245.1 Chromatiales bacterium
GTGATTGGCGCGCCTTGCCTGGCAGTCTCGGGGCCATCGCTCATTTGCATCACGCGCACTATCACGTGGTGGTGATCAACGACGAGCCAGCAATCGGTGAAGGCCGTATGGATGGCGGCGCGCTGGTGCGTGTCAACGCGCGTATGGCGCGCGAGCTTGCTGATGCGGGTGGTCGTGTCGATGCGGTGTTTTATTGCCCGCACAAACCTGATGAAGGTTGTGCCTGCCGTCTGCCTGGCACCGGATTACTGCTCGAATTACAGCAGCGCCTGGAGATCGATCTCACGGGGGTGCCAATGATCAGTGATTCATTGGCGGGCGTTCAGGCGGCTCAGACGCTCAATATGCGCCCAGTGTTGGTAATGAGCAGCACGCAAGCCATGCAAGCTTTGCTAGGAGTGGCCGTGCATAACGATCTTTCCGCAGCGGTAACTGCGCTATTGGCGCGACAGGAAGTCCATTAAATGTTGTTTCTGCGTTCGTTTACTTACGCGCTGTGCATGTGGTTATCGACGCTGGTGTTCGCGCCGCTGTCGGTGTTGACCTTTCCGCTGCCGTTGGCAGCGCGCTACGGCTTCATCAAGCAATGGGCACGCTTCAACCTGTGGACGCTGCGTTGGCTGTGCGGCTTGAGCTATCGGGTCGAAGGCGCGGAACATATTCCCGCTAGTGCTGCCATCGTGTTCTGCAAGCATCAATCAACCTGGGAGACGCTCGCGTTGCAGCGAGTATTTCCGCATCAGATCTGGTTGCTCAAGCGCGAGCTGCTATGGGTGCCTTTTTTCGGTTGGGGTTTGGCGATGCTTGACCCCATCGCAATCGATCGCAAGGCTGGGCGCAAGTCAGTGACTCAACTTATTGAGCAGGGTACCCGGCATTTGAAGGCGGGTCGTTGGATCATCATTTTTCCTGAAGGCACGCGCGTTGCGCCGGGCGAGGTTGGGCGCTATGGCATCGGTGGTGCTGCGCTCGCTCAGGCGAGTGGCTATCCCGTGGTGCCGGTGGCGCACAATGCCGGCGAATTCTGGCCGCGCCGTGGTTTCCTCAAACGCCCTGGTGTGATCACGATGAGGATAGGTCCTGGCATCACAAGCATGGAAAAAACCGCCGAACAGATCCGTGATGAAGCGCGTGATTGGATTGAGGCTGCGATGCGAGATATCGACGCGCATCGCAGTTAGCGGTGAATGATCAGTCGCTAGTTGGTTTTCGCCGCTTGGCGGCGAGGGTCAGGCGCGCGAATTCTTCGAGTCCTAGTTGTTCTGCACGTAAGCCGGGGTCGATGCCGGCATCAGTGAAATCATCTTTCTCCAGCCAGCTTTTCATTGCGTTACGCAGTGTTTTTCGGCGCTGCGAGAAGGCCATGCGCACTACATCAGCGAAAGTGCGTTCATCAACCGTGTGGGCGAATGGTGGATGTGCACGTGGAATCAGGCGCACGAAGGCGGATTCCACCTTCGGCGGTGGATTGAAAGCGCCTGGACCAATCGTGAATAGGCGCTGCGCTTCGCAATGATATTGAACCATTACGCTGAGACGCCCGTACTCACGACTGCCAGGCGGACACACCATGCGCTCGACGACTTCTTTTTGCAGCATGAAGTGCATGTCCTGAATACATGCACGCTGTTCGATCAGGCGAAATAGTAAGGGCGTTGAAATGTTATAAGGCAGATTGCCCACGACGCGCAGTTTTTCTTCGCCAGCGATGGCGCATAGATCGGCTGCGAGCGCGTCTTCATGGTGAACGCGCAGGCGTCCGTTCGTGGTGTTTGCCAGTGCTTGCAGATCGGTGATGAGGTCGCGGTCGAATTCGATGACGTCGAGTGTCGGGCCGCAAGCGAGTAGCGGAAGTGTGATTGCACCGCGTCCTGGGCCGATTTCGACCAGATGTTCATCGGGGCGCGCAGCGATGGCGGCGATGATGCGGTCTATGATGCCAGGGGCGTGGAGGAAGTGCTGACCCAGTCGCTTTTTCGGTTGTTGTTCGCGCATGTCAACGTGCCGCGCGCGATGCGGACAGCATTTTCTGCATCACCATCTGCTGCGCGGTATGGATTGCATGGATCATGCTGCCGGAGTCAGCGGTGCCAGTGCCGGCGAGTGTGAGTGCGGTGCCGTGATCGACAGAGGTGCGTACGATGGGTAGGCCGAGCGTGATGTTGACCGCTGCACCAAAGCCGCGGTGTTTGAGCACAGGCAGGCCCTGATCGTGATACATCGCCAGCACGAGGTCAGTATCGACAAGCGCTTCGGGGACGAAGGCTGAGTCAGCCGGTTGTGGTCCGCGCACATCAAAGCCTTCGCGGATGAGCTGTTCGATCGCCGGCCGAATATGTTCGTCATCTTCGCTGCCGAGTTCTCCACCTTCGCCAGCATGCGGGTTGAGCCCGCACACCAGAATGCGCGGCTTATCGATGCCGAAGTAGTGGCGCAGATCGCGCAGCGTGATACGCAGTGTGTTTTCCACGCGTTCGCGCGTGATCGCGTCCGGAACATCTCGCAAGCGCAAGTGTGTGGTGACGAGCGCAACGCGCAGGCCAGGTGTAGCGAGCATCATTACGACTTGTGGTGTTTGCGTGGCGTCAGCGAGATATTCGGTGTGGCCGGTGAACGGAATACCGCCTTGATTGACCGCCGCTTTGTGGACAGGGCCGGTGACCATGGCGTCGAACTCACCGCTGAGGCAGCCGGCGAGTGCGCGGTCGAGGGTTGCGAGCACATAGCGCGCGCTTGCAGGATCAGCAATGCCGCAACGTTGCCTAGCGCCGGTGATCGGTAGCAAGGAGAAAGCGCCGGGCTGCGCTTTGCGCTCGGCGATGTAGTCGGTGAATGTCAGCGACATGCACAGCTGTGCTGCGCGTTCGCGCATCAGTTCGGGATCAGCGATGACTACCAGTTCGGCGCCGGTGGTGCGAGCCCAATTGCGCACGTCGTCTTGCGCTGCGATCTGGATACACAGATCCGGCCCAATGCCGCCCGGCTCACCGGCGGTGAGCGCGATTTTCATTTTGCGGACTCCATGGCGGGATACGAAGCTAGCGCTGCTGTTCAGAGGCGAGGCTCGACATAAGCCTCTTCGCGCAGGCGCTGCAGCCAGGTTTGATTTTCTTCTTCAGCCTTGCGCCGGAAGATTGCTTCGCGCGCTGTATCCCGTGTGTATTCCTCGGTATCGTCATGCTGACGACGCTCCAGCACCTGCACGATGTGCCAGCCGAATCGTGTGCGCACGGGCTGGCTGATCTCTCCTGGCGTGAGTTCATTCATCGTGCGTTCGAATTCCCCGACCATCTGGCCAGGCGAGATCCAGCCGAGGTCGCCGCCATTCGTTGCGCTGCCAGGATCCTGGGAATATTCCCGAGCCAGTGCGGCGAAATCTTCGCCAGCCAGTGCGCGCGCACGCAATTCGAGCACGGCAGCGCGGGCGTTGTCATCATCCACCAGTTCATTAACGGATTTCAGGATGTGCCGTGCGTGTGTTTGATCCACCGTGTGCCGTTCGCTAGTGCGGTGATCGCTGAGCTTGATGATGTGAAAGCCACTGCCGCTGCGGATGGGCTCGCTGATGTCGCCGACTTGCATCTGCGGCACGATATCCGCAAATAGTGTTGGTAGTTCATTGGCGCGGCGCCAGCCGAGTTCTCCACCATCGAGCGCCTGCTGGCCATCTGAAGAAGAGATGGCAGTTGCGCTGAAATCAGCGCCTTCGCGTAGCTGACGCAGTATTTCTTTGGCGCGTGTTTGAGCTGCGCTGATCTGTTCCGGAGTTGCGCCATCAGGCACAGAGACTAGGATGTGCCCCAGTCGGTACTCATCGTTGCTGAGTCCTTGGCGGCGCTGGATGGCGAGGAAGTTATCGACTTCCTGCTCGGTGATGTTGATGCGGCTATCGACGCTTTGCTGGCGTAGGCGCACCAGGATCATCTCTTTGCGGATGTTTTCGCGGAACTCGGCGAAGTCGTAGCCTTCGTTCTGTAACACATCGCGAAATTCCGTGAGGGATAGGCGGTTCTGTGTCGCGATACCATTGATCGCCTGATTGAGAGCGTCATCATCGACTATGATGCTGAGCTGTTTGGCGAGCTGAAGCTGAATACGCTCAAGAATCATTTTTTCCAGCACTTGTCTCAGCAGTACGTCTTCGGCAGGTGGTGTAATGCGCTGTTGACGCAGTTGTGCGCGTACAGTTTTGACCTGCTCATCGAGCTCAGTGCGCGTAATGATGTCATCGTTGACGATGGCGACCATGCGATCGATTTCAGTCATTGCCGCTTGGGCGAGGGGCGCGAATAGAAAGATCGCCAGAGCTAGCCACCGCAGATGGAGTGTGGAGGTGCGTATCATGTTAGGCAGCGGTCAGGTAGTAAGTTGGGCGGGCTGTTCAGTTGCCAAGGATACCACGTTCGAGCAAGCTTTCGAGGTTGTCGCCGAGGCTGGCGAGGCCAATGAATTCAAGCTGAAAGTAGATGCTGCGATTGTATTCGGACGTAGTGTTGCTGGCGACGCCGTTGAGATAGCGCCGGTCGACGATGCGAAATCGCCAGCAGCAGCTGCTGTATTCGACGCCAGCGAGAGCGTCCAGCGTGCGCTCGTCGTGTAGAGAGTAATTGTGACGCGCGACTACGTGCCAGCGCTCGCTGAGCGGCCAGGAAAGCGTGAGATCGGTTTGTTCCAGGGTGTCTTCCCGGTAACGGTAGGCGATATTGATCAAGCTGCGTGGCGCTGGCTGGTAACCGAGTGAGAGCCCAGCGCGATCAATGCGCCCGTTTTGTTCGCTGCGTCTGGCATCAGCGCGCAGATTGATTGTGGTGGTGAGCGCTGCGTTTGCCTCGGCAACGATATCGGAGCGGCGTGCGGTTTCGGTGCTGCTGTTGAGTTGTACGCGTCGGTCTTCGAAATAGAAGATCTGTCCAATGCCGGCTTGCATGCGTTCACGGCCATTCTGCGCATCGATGACGCGAGTTACGAGGGCTGCGCTTAGCTGATTGGCATCGCCTACGCGGTCAGCACCGTTGAATCGATTGTCACGAAACAGCTGCGTGAAATTGAAATCAGGAATGCCAGTATCAAAGAGTGGCAGCGCTTCCTGATTACGGTACGGTACGTAAAGGTAGTACAGGCGTGGTTCCAGTGTGTGGATTACTTCGCGCTCCCCCCAGCGCGCATTGCGCTCGAGGAATATACCGCTATCGATATTGAACACTGGCAACGTGTAGTCAAGATTGCTCGTTTGGCCGGGTGGGACATCGAGTGTGTAACTCGTGTGGCGCAGCGTCAGCGCGGGTTGCACATAGCCGGAGAGCGCGTACATCGGCAGTGTGATCCCGGGTTGTATTTCCAGGCGCTGTCCTTCGAGGTTGATGTCGTGCCTGAAATCGACATAGCTGCCGACCAGACGGTAATTGGGCCTGAAGTTGGTTTCGGACAACTGGCTGCGCAAGGTTAGAGCCGGAGCCTGGCGGTAGGGGCGTTGTGCAGGGGCGATGGTTTCATCCACGGTTTGATAGCGTTGCATGCGTGCTGATGCATTCCAGTTTTCAGCCTGGTAGGTCAGGATCGCGCGCTGTTCCAGGTGCGTAATACTCGCAAGGCCGAGATTATTGCCGAAATCGCGGAAGTAATTCGCGTCGGAGGCGCGGTGATAATCGATGTCGAGTCCGAAGCCTGCACCAGGCTGTGCGGTATGGCGGTAGCTGAGCAGATGGCGTTTTTCCCCGAGCAGTTGGTCATCTCGCAGATAGTTGAAATCGAGTATGCCAGCGCTGTGTGGGTTGAGATAACGGAGCTCGGTATCCAACATAGTGCCGCGCTTTTCCATGTAACGCGGCGTGAGTCTCGCGTCGTAGCGTGGCGCGATGTTGATGTAGAAGGGGGTTAATATTTCTGCGCCGTTGCGAGAAGAGCTTTTGATGATAGGCGCTAGAAAGCCGGATTGACGTTGATCGTCGATCGAAAAACTCATCCAGGGCACATACAAAAAGGGTACGCCCATGAATGAGAGGCGAGCGTGATGCGCGATGCCGGTACCGCTCTCACGATCGAGATGGACATAGCTGGCTCGCAGCAGCCAGTCCTCTTTGCCAGGATCACAGGTGGTATAGCTGGCGTCATTCAGTACGGTGGTATCGCGATCAACTATGTTTACGCTGCGTGCGTTGCCTCGGCCGTGGCGATCGAAGAGCATGAAGTCCGCATTATCGAGCGCGCCAGTGTCATCGTTCAGCGATAGATTGCCGCGTTCCCCTTCGATCATCAGGCCCTTGCGCAGATAGCGTACATTCCCAATAGCATTGATGCGCGAGTGTCGCTGTTCATAAATAGCGCGATCGGTATATAGCAATTGATCATCGCGAAAGGCAGAGACGTTGCCGATAAGAGTGACTACATCGTTCTCGTCGGTGTGAGCTTCATCGGCACGTAGCAGTGTTTTTCCGGCGGCATCGAGCGTAGGTGGCGGCAGGGCCGGTGCCTCAAGCGTTTCTGCTCGGCACAGATTGAACGATAGCTGCGCGCCATGCGCACCTGCTGTAGCCAACAATAGCGCTAGCGCGGGTAGCAACAGGGACGGGCACGGCGGCCGAGAGCGGCGCCGGAGCTGAAAGCTGGGAAATCCAAGCGCGCACCGGCCCGACAAGGTTATGCCTCGTGTCTATTTTTGTAGTTCGATCAGGGCGTTATTCTTTCTGATCGCAACGCGCCCTGTCAAACGGCGATGGTGAATCCACCATGAAAAACTGTGACGGATGTACTGGATCTTGTGTGAAGCGTGTCCTCGCAAAGTAGGCATAGTTCACACTTTTGATGCGCCCGACTGTTGCTCATAGACATGATCGCCGATACCTAAGCTGGAAATTCTAAAAGAGTGGCGGCATTTCCGCCGATGCACCCGCTTGACCGGTGCTCACGTTGTGTAAGTCTGGAGGTCAGTTTCATGAGTGCTCCCCAGCCGAAAACCGCGGCAAATGCGCAGCCTGGCCGTGGTGATCAACCTGCTGCGAATCAACCTCTGCTCGACATCCGGGCACGCATCAAGCGTTTGGAAAAGCTGCCGCCGATGCCGGAGATGACAAACAAGATTCTGCGGCTGAGCAGTAATCCACATGCGGATGTGAAAGAGCTGGTACAGCTCGTTGAGCTTGACCCGAGCTTGGCGGTGCAAGTGATGCGTTATGCCGCCTCGCCGTTCTTCGCCTATCAGGGCAAGATTGACTCGGTGCACACCGCGGTCAATCGCGTGCTTGGCTACAATACCGTGCTGAATTTGGCGCTCGGTGCTACGGCTGCGCGCGGATTTAAAATTCCGCGTAACGTTCCTCTTGGGCTTGATGCATTCTGGCGCCATGCGATTTACAGCGCTGCTTTGGTGCAGGCACTGAGTGCAGCGGTGCCGAAAGAGTTTCGTCCGCCGGCGGGTCTTGCCTATCTTGCTGGCCTGCTGCATAACTTTGGTCATCTGCTGCTGGGGCATTTGTTTAAGTCAGAATTCCTCATTCTCAATAAATTTATTCTTAAATATCCGGATCGGCCGGTGGAGCTCATCGAGCGCCGGGTGCTTGGGACTGATCATGCGGCGATCGGTGCATGGCTGATGACGGCTTGGCAGATGCCTGAGGAAATCGTTATCGCCACGCGTGAGCACCACAACGAAAAGTACCAAGAGATTCATGCCGTATATCCGCAACTGGTCTTCCTCGCTGACCGGTTGCTCAAGCGTCAGAACATGGGCGATGTATGTGATAGTGAAGTGCCGGCGGCGATCTACGATTCGCTCGGCATCGGCGAGTATCAGGCAACGGCGATTCTTGCGCGCGTGATGGAAGGTGCGCAGGGGCTTGAGCAGATGGCGGCGAGTTTTTCCTGATGTGATGCGCTGGCATCGAGCGCGAAAGATCAGAAACAAAAAGGGGCGGAGAGGGATGACTCTCCGCCCCTTTTTTGTTTCTGGTGCTAGCCGATTTTGCGTTCGGTCGGTGCGTCCGAGGCGCAGATTTCAGCGTAGTCCTGATCGTGATAGCCAGGGAATACCGCATCTTCGGCGCAGTAGCGGCAGCTCGGATTTTTGCGCGTCTTCATTTCGGTGAAATAGCCGGAGAGGGCGTCGTAATGCAGCATGCGTCCGACCATGGGGTCACCGAGTCCGAGCAGGATCTTGATGGTTTCTACCGCTTGCATCAGGCCAAGCGTTCCCGGCATGACGCCGAGTACGCCTGCTTCGGCGCAGGATGGCGCGAATTCAGCTGGCGGCGGTGACGGGAACATGCAGCGATAACAGCCGCATGGTTTTTTGTCATAGGCCGGCCAGAACACGGTGATCTGGCCTTCGAAGCGGTACACCGCGGCGTGGACGTTTGGCTTGCGCATTTTTACGCAGGCATCGTTGACCAGGTAGCGCGTCGCGAGGTTATCGGAGCCATCGACGATGACGTCGTAGTCCGAGAAGATCTCTTCGACGTTGCTGCTGTCGAGATGCGTCTGGTAGGTGTTGACACGAATTTTCGAGTTGAGCGCGTGCAGGGCGATTTTTGCTGACTCGACCTTGGGCATGCCGACGCGGTCTTCAGTATGCAGAATCTGGCGCTGCAGATTGCTGCGATCGACAACGTCATGATCGACTAGGCCGATCGTGCCAACACCGGCAGCGGCAAGATAATACGCTGAAGGCGAGCCGAGGCCACCGGCGCCGATGAGCAATACCTTGCTTTCCAATAGGCGGATCTGACCTTTTTCGCCGACATCCGGCATCAGTAGGTGACGGGAGTAGCGCTCGCGCGATTCGGCGTCGAGTGTTACCGGCACTTCGAATGGGTGTCCCTCGTTCTTCCAGCGACTGAAGCCGCCAGCTACCGAGCGCACGTTCGCATAGCCCATGCGTTTGAGGGTTTCAGCTGCAAACAGTGAGCGGACTCCGCCAGCGCACATCACTAGAATGGGCTGTTCGAGGTCATTGATTGAATCTTCGATGCGCAGTTCGAGGAAGCTGCGTCCCAGGCGATAAGCGCCTACCGGGCTGCCCTGGGCGACTTCGTCGTTGTCGCGGACATCGATGAGTGCAACGCCGGAATGGGTGAGCTCCAGTGCTTCAGCGGGTGTGACTTCCTGAATCGCACCGCGTAGCTCTGCCAGTCGACGATCTTTGGCCTTCATATAACCTCCAGCCTTTCAAAGCGGATAGTGTTGATGCGGGGTGGCTCGGTCGCCGGTGCCGACCCCGGTGCTTCGTGCGGGTGAATTCCTGTGGGCCCGCGCATTATACCCGGACCCGCTCACTCCGGCATCAGTTCGTACCGAATGAGGCCATTGCCGTAACGCTTACGGCTGGTCGTTGGCGTACGCAGTTCGGGCATTGTGGATCCTTAATGAGTAGTGATTCCCGCCATTTCATGCGCATAGCATCGAAACGCAGGAGACGTCCACACAGCGTATCGCCCAGCCCGAGCAGTATCTTGAGCGTGGCGACCGCCATCATTGATCCGATGACTCCGGTGAGCGGAGAG
>JAITWN010000015.1 GCA_031285245.1 Chromatiales bacterium
CCGTCATTGCGAGGCGAAGCCGAAGCAATCCACTTCTAGTGCGTGTCTGGATTGCTACGGGGCTAAAGCCCCTCGCAATGACGAGGCGGGGTTTTTCAGTAAAAACTCAGGTACCGACGCGGCGCAGATCGAGCTCGTTATCTCTACTAATCACTACGCCCGCAGGCAGAGTGATGTCGACACCGATCGGCAGATGATCGGAAACCGGATGCTGGAGCACTTGCACGTCATTGATGCGCAGGGATGAAGACACCAGCACGTGATCGATGCTGAGCTTGGGACGCCAGCTCGGGAAGGTCAGCAGGTTATCGCTTGGGCGGTGGAGCGGAGCCTGATCGAGCAGAATCTCCATCTCTTCGCTGCGCGCGTGGCAATTGAAATCACCCATCACGACAACGTACGGATAGCGATTGACCAGTCGCGCGATGTAATGAATCTGCCGCAGTCGCGCGCGTTTGCTGAGCGCGAGATGCACCATGAGCAGCACCAGCGCATTTGAGCTGCTGCCGTAATGCACTTCGATCAGTCCACGACCAGGAATCAGGCCCGGCAGGCGATGCTCGAAGATATGAGCGGGCGCGTAGCGACTCAGCAGGCCATTACTGTGCTGCGCGAGCTTGCCGAGATTGCGATTGGTCTGCGAATACCAGTGCGGAAATTCGCCGCGGCGAGCGAGGAACTCGATCTGATTGATGAATGAACTGCGAAAGCTTCCAGCATCGGCTTCCTGCAATGCGACCACATCGAACTCATTGACCAAGCGCGCGATGCGATCGAGATTTTCCATGCGCTGCGCATGGGGTAACAGATGTTTCCAGCTCTGCGTGAGGTAATGGTGATAGCGTGTGGAAGTAATGCCGACCTGAATGTTGTAGCTGATTAACTTGAGCCGCTGTCCGGTGTGTAACTCGGGCTCATCGGCGAGTGTCCGCGCAGCAAGCGCATTGGTTTGCATATTGCTCATATAGGATCGATCATTTCACCCAATTTTGCCGTCAGATTGAGATTTTCTCTGTAATCCACCGGGCAATCGATGATACTCACGGTATTATCGGCCAGCGCCTTTCTGAGCGCAGGCAACAGATCTTCGGCTCGCTCGATGCGGTAGCCTTTGGCGCCGAAGGACTCAGCGTATTTGACGAAATCAGGATTGGTGAAGCGCACGTTGCTGATGCGACCATAGGCGCGCTGTTGTTTCCATTCTATCAGACCATAGCCCTCATCATTCCAGATCAGAATCACCACCCCGAGGCCGAGCCGCATGGCGGTCTCGATTTCCTGCGAGTTCATCAAGAAGCCAGCGTCTCCAGTTACCGCCACCACTTTGCGTTCGGGCCGAGCCAGTTTTGCGGCAATGGCTCCCGGCACCGCGATACCCATGCTGGCAAAGCCATTGGAGATGATGCAGGTGTTGGGATGTTCGCAGCGAAACATGCGCGCCATCCAGAGTTTATGTGCGCCCACGTCGCAGATGACGATGTCTTCGAGGTCCATCGCGGTGCGTAGATCCCAGATGATCTTCTGTGGCTTGAGTGGCCAGCTCTGATCGTCGCGATGGCGACGCATGTCTTCGATCAGTGCCTCGCGCAGCGGGCGCGCCAGCGTGTCAGCCTCGGTGCGCGGCGTTGTGAGTTCAGCGATGCGCGGCAAGCTCTGCCTGATGTCGCCGATTGCGCCACCGGCGATGGAGTAACTCCCATCCACTTCCGCGGGTGTCGCGGCAATGTGCACAATGCGCCGGTCGCGGGTGGGATGCCACAAATATGGATGGTATTCCACCAGGTCGTAGCCGATGCAGATGATGACGTCGGCGTTATCGAAACCGATGTTGACGTAATCCTTGGTCTGTAACCCGACGGTGCCAAGCGCTAAAGGATGGCTGAAGGGAAAAGCGCCTTTGGCCATGAAGGTGGTGGCGACCGCAATGCCGAGCCGATCAGCGAAATCGCGCAGCTGTTGCCAGGCACGCGCGCGAATCACGCCGTTGCCGGCGAGAATCAGTGGGCGCTTGGCCGCGCTGATGAGACGAGCCGTGCTTTGCACAGCTTCGCTCGCGGGCTCGGGCATCTGCGGGTTCGAAACACGCAGCGGCAGTTCTTCGACTTCCATTGCTGCTGCTGCGATGTTTTCAGGGAATTCGATGAAGCTCGCGCCCGTTCTTTCCATCTGCGCGAGCTTGAAGGCTTTGCGCACCACTTCGGGCACGACGCTCGGCGTGAGCAGGCGCGAGGAATACTTGGTGATGTGTTTGAAGATGCTCTCCAGATCGAGCACCTGATGGGATTCCTTGTGTAGCCGATTGGTGCCAGCCTGGCCCGCGATGGCGACTAGCGGCGCGTAATCCATGTTGGCGTCCGCTACCGCGGTGATGAGATTGGTCGCGCCCGGGCCGAGCGTTGATAGACATACGCCAGCGCGGCCAGTGAGCCGGCCATAAACATCGGCCATGAAACCAGCGCCCTGTTCGTGGCGAACCGTGATGAAGCGGATCGGCGATGACAGCAGTGCATCCATCAGGGCGAGGTTTTCCTCGCCCGGGATGCCGAAGATGTATTCGACGCCTTCGTTTTCGAGACAGCGAACGAACAGCTCAGCGGCTTTCATGTGCGCCGTTCAGCAGAGGCTGTGTGAGACAGGTAATGCATTCAGTGGCGTGATGCTGCTTCGCGGTCGGCGAGATAATTCACCACATTGATGAGTTTGTCGAAAGAGCCTGCCACCATGTCGGGGCCAGTGCGATATTTGCCGCTGACCACCATCGTCGGCGTGCCTTCGATGCCGTAGCGGCGCGTCATATCGCGTGCGCGCGAAACCTTGGCGTCGATGGCAAATGATTTGAACGTGCCGAGGAAGCGCGTGCGATCGATGCCGGCATTCTTTTCGAAGAATTCAGCGAGCGTGTCTTCGGTGTCACGCGGACGCGCCTTGGGATCGAACAGCAGCGGATGGAGTTTCTCCAGTACGCCGAGCGCCTCGGCGGTGTAATAAGCACGCGCATGGATCGCCCAGCGCTCGCTCAGCACGGCGGGCAAGCGGATGTAGTTGACGTTATCCGGCTTGGTCAGTTGCCAGCGTTCGATATAGGGCTGGAAATCACGGCAATGCGGGCAGCCGTACCAAAACACTTCCACCACTTCGACCTTGGCTGGATCAGCAGTCGGCTGAGGTGGCTGGATCTTCGCGTAGGCAACATCTTCTTGATACTGCTCAGCGGCGTCGACGCCAGCAGTAAACGAAATCATCGGTAATAACAGGGCGAAGAAAGCGAACAGGCGGAAACGATTCATGTCGATCCTCGGAATCTTACGCGGTGCATTCTAGGGTTCCGGCGCGAAGCGACGGTGCCGTGCGTGATTATACGTTAAGATGCGTAGCGGATTTCGAGCTTTACCTTTTCTGACACTCTTCAAGCAGGCGACCATGACACAGGCAGAGCGAAAACCAGACAGTGCTGCGCCTTATCGCAATGCGCAATTTGTGCATGGCACCGCATATGGCGGCGGTCTGCCTGCGGACGGCGGTTTGGAAGTGGCTTTTGCCGGTCGCTCGAATTCGGGCAAGTCGAGCTCGATCAATACTATCACTGGCCGCCGCGCTCTCGCGCGCACGAGTAAAACACCCGGGCGTACTCAGCAGATCAATTTCTTCGATCTCGGCGACGAACGTCGTCTGGTCGATTTGCCCGGATATGGTTACGCGCAGGTTTCTGAAGAGACGCGCAGGCGCTGGCGGCCGCTGATCGAATCCTATCTGAATGGCAGACGCTCGCTCGCCGGTATGATCCTCACCGTCGATTGTCGGCGCGAGCCGGATGATCTCGATGCGATTCTGATCGATTGGTGTTTGGAAACCGGCGTGCCGCTCCATCTGCTGCTCACCAAGTCTGACAAGCTGACGCGCAATGTTGGCGCGCAGGCGCTGCGCCGCTGGCGTGAACGCCTGGCAGCGCCCGATGACGGCGAAGCGCCAGCGGCGAGCGTGCAGCTTTTTTCCTCTTTATCGCGCGATGGTGTTGAGGAAGCGCGGGCGAGACTCGCTGAGTGGCTGGAATTCGGGCAAAAAAAAGCCCCAGCATTGGGGAAGGCTTGAGCTGGGGCAGTAAGATCCAGCGCATGGCTAGATCAGGTAACCCGCCTCGGGAGGGAGGTCAGGGGTTACCTCGTTCCCGCCGAAGCAAGGACACTCGGTGGAAATCAGGGAAATGCAGTTGACTAGCGATTGAGACGATGGTGGTCGCCAGAAAGTTCCACTCGCCTGATTGGTTTCGCAACCCCATATTTTTGGCGGCACAGCTCGCTTTGCTTTAGTGCGCTTCGTCCCAGTTTTCCCCACTGCCGATATCGACTTCAAGCGGCACATCGAGCATTGCCGCTGCACTCATGTCCTCACGAATGCGCGCGCAGATTTTTTCGAGCTGCGCCTCCGGCACTTCAAACACCAATTCGTCATGCACCTGTATGATCATGCGCGCGCCATCGCAGGCTTGCGTGTCCTGATTCATCCAGGCAGCAACGCTCAGCATCGCGCGTTTGATGATGTCGGCTGCAGTGCCCTGCATGGGGGCGTTGATGGCGGCTCGCTCAGCGTATTCGCGGCGTTGCCGATTGCGCGCGCGAATCTCGGGCAGATACAAACGTCGCCCGAATAATGTCTCCACATAGCCGCGTTCACCGGCTTCATGGCGGGTGCGATTCATGAATTCGAGCACGCCGGGATAGCGTGCGAAATAAAGATCCATGTAGCGCTGCGCGGCATCGCGCGAAACATCGAGCTGACGCGCCAGTCCGAACGCCGACATGCCGTAAATCAAGCCGAAATTAATCGCTTTGGCGCTGCGGCGCTGCTCGGCGTCGACCGCTTCGGGCGCAAGGCCAAAGATTTCCGCAGCGGTGGCGCGATGAATATCCATGCCTTGCTTGAAGGCGGCGATTAGCCGTTCATCCTGTGAATAGTGCGCGAGGATGCGTAGCTCGATCTGCGAATAGTCTGCCGCGACCAAGCGGTAACCCGGCGGCGCGATAAAAGCGCGCCGGATGCGGCGACCGAGCTCTGTGCGGATCGGAATGTTCTGCAGATTCGGACTGCTCGATGACAAGCGTCCGGTCGCAGCGACGGCTTGCTGGTAGCTGGTGTGTACGCGTCCGGTGCCAGTGTCGATCTGCTCAGGCAAACGATCGGTATAAGTGGACTTGAGCTTGCTCAGCGTGCGGTGTTCGAGCAGCAAACGCGGCAGTGGATATTCTTCTGCCAGTTCCTGGAGCACGGATTCATCTGTTGATGGCTGCCCTGTGGGTGTGCGGCGCGACACCGGAAGACCGAGTTTGTCGAACAAAATGCGCTGAATTTGCAGCGGTGAGCCGAGATTGAATTCCTCGCCGGCGAGCGCATGGACTTCCTGCTCGAGAATGCGCAAACGCATACTGAGTTCGCTGCTCTGTTCATTCAGCATGGCGGCATCGATCAGCACGCCCTGGCGCTCCATGCATGCAAGCACGGGCACCAGTGGCATTTCGATATCTTCAAACACCTGACGTAATTCTGCGACGGAAGCGAGCGCTGGCCACAGATGTTGATGCAAGCGCAGCGTGATGTCGGCGTCTTCGGCGGCGTAACGCGTTGCGGCTTCGATACCGACTTCATTGAAAGCAAGCTGCTTTGCGCCTTTGCCAGCGACGTCCTCAAAAGTGACGGTTTTATAGCCGAGATATTTCAGCGCGAGTGAATCCATGTCATGACGCGAGCCGGTGCTGTTCAGCACGTAGGATTCCAGCATGGTGTCGCTCAGCTCGCCGCGCAGTTCGATGTTGTAACGCGCGAGCACGCTGATGTCGTATTTGAGGTTCTGCCCGATCTTGTGCAGCGCCGCATCTTCGAGCAAGGGCTTGAGCCTCGCGAGCACTTCATCGCGCGCCAGTTGCGCTGGCGCGAGCGGACCTGAATGCGCGAGCGGCACATAAGCCGCGCTGCCAGGCTCGACTGCAAATGAAACGCCGACCAGCTCCGCATTCAGTGCATCGAGACTGGTGGTTTCGGTATCGAAGGCAAATGTACCCGCCTGGCGCAGCTTCGCCAGCCAGTTATCAAGCGCGTCCGAGGTGAGCACGCATTCATATTGCGCTTGCGTTGCAGGATGCAGCAGCGGTGTTTCATCCGGCGGCGTGGGCGCGATGACTTTGAGTTCGTCACGCAGGCGGTGAAACTCCAGATGCTCATAGAGCGCGCTGAGACGCGCTAAATCAGGCGGCGCGCGGCGCAGATCGGCGGGCGCGCAGTCGAGTGGCACTTCGCAGTGAATGGTGGCGAGCTTCTGGCTGAGCGGCAGCTGGATGCTATGTTCGCGGATGCGTTCGCCGACTTTGCCTTTGATGTCGTGCGCTGCGGCGAGTATGCCGGCGATCGATCCATATTGGTTGAGCAGTGTCGCTGCGGTTTTGGGGCCGATGCCGGGAATGCCTGGAATGTTGTCGGACGTGTCACCGACCAGTGCGAGGTAATCGATGATACATGAGGGCGGCACGCCGAATTTCGCGCGCACGCCATTAGCATCTAGGTGTTGCTGCGTCATGGTATTGATGAGCGTGACGTGCTCATTCACCAGCTGGGCCATATCTTTGTCGCCGGTCGAGATGAGCACGTCCATGCCAGCTGCGCGCGCGCTTACTGCCAATGTGCCAATGACGTCGTCTGCCTCTACGCCTGGGATTACTAGACAGGGTAGGCCGAGCGCGCTGACAATAGCGTGCAGAGGTTCGATCTGGCTGCGCAGATCACTCGGCATCGCAGGACGATTGCTTTTGTACTCCGCGTACAACTCTTCCCGAAAGGTTTTGCCCTTGGCGTCGAAGACCACGGCGATATGCTGCGGCTCATATTCCCGCAGCAACGTGCGCAGCATGTTGGTGACGCCGTAAACGGCGCCCGTCGGCTCACCACGGGAATTGCTGAGCGGCGGCAAGGCGTGGAAAGCGCGGTATAAATAGGATGATCCGTCGATGAGAATCAATGGCTGCGCAGGAGTGTTCATCGACATGGATTATACTATGGCACTTTGCGGTAAGCGCCTGCTCAGATCTCGGATATAAATGTAATGACTGAAATACATCAGCCGATTCATGTGGCCTCAAGACCGGTCGGCGATGATCTCGGTCCTGAATCGTGGAAGATCTTTCGCATCATGGCCGAATTCGTCGAAGGCTATGAACAGTTGGCGCGCATCAAGCCATCGGTCAGTGTGTTCGGTTCGGCGCGCACACTGCCGAGCAGCCCTTATTACCAGCAGGCCGAGGCGATCGGTCATGCGCTGTCGGACGCGGGTTTCAGCGTAGTCACGGGCGGTGGCCCTGGC
Organism: Chromatiales bacterium; assembly: GCA_031285245.1. Taxonomy (GTDB): domain Bacteria; phylum Pseudomonadota; class Gammaproteobacteria; order SZUA-140; family SZUA-140; genus JAITWN01. The sequence goes on from JAITWN010000015.1 coordinate 7,346, forward strand.
ATCATGGAGGCGGCGAACAAAGGGGCTTTCGGCGGCAAGTCGCCTACCATTGGCCTCAATATTCAACTACCCAAAGAGCAGATCACCAACCCCTACCAGGATATCTCTCTACGCTTTCGGCATTTCTTTTCGCGCAAAGTGATGTTCGTGAAGTACGCTTCGGCTTACATCATCATGCCTGGCGGTTTTGGGACGCTCGATGAGCTCGCGGAGATTCTGACTTTGGTGCAGACTGGCCGCACGCGCCGCATCCCGATCATTATGGTGGGCAGCAGCTACTGGCGCGGCTTGATCGATTGGTTTGAAAACACGCTGGTCAAAAGCGGCGCTATCAATGCCGATGATTGCAAGCTATATCAGATCGTCGATGAACCGAAGCAGGTCATCGATGCCATTTTCTCATTCTATGAGCGTCGTACTTTCGAGCCCTCGGCCGAGGAGCGCGAAGTGCTGCTTGATCTTTAAACAGGCTTTTTAAACGGGATTGAACCGGAGTTGACCATGACATCGGCAAATATCTTGCTTCGTTGCGGTGCTCTCTGCACGCTGCTGGCGGCAGCGCCGGCGTTTGCTGCCGAGCAAGTGGTTGAGGCGCCAGCAGAGGAGCCAGAGGTGACCATCATCCAGCGCAATAACGACACCATTGAGGAGTACCGTATCCACGGCCAGCTCTATATGATCAAAGTCACGCCGCACCGCGGCGTGCCATATTATCTGGTCGATACCAATGGCGACGGTAATCTCGAAACCCGGCGTAACAATATCTCGCAACACCTGCTCATCCCGAGCTGGACGCTGTTTCGCTGGTAAGCGCGGTCTGCGGTGATGAACACAATGAATCTGAATACGATCGACTGGAAAAGGTATCTTGGCCTGTTCCTCGGCGATGTGGTGCAGAGCCGTGTCGTGGTCGCGGTGCAGTTGCTGCTGCTGGCGCTGCTCGCAATCGCACTGGCCGGGCTGACCTGGCGGTTGTTGCCGGCAGGTGAGCAGCAGATGGCTGCCTCTACGCCCCAGGCTGTGGCCGCAGCCCAGGCGCAGGGCACGCGCAGTTGGAATCTCGCTCAGTGGCATTTGTTCGGCATCAAGCCCCAAGGGAGCGTTCAAGCGTCGCTTGAGTCGCTGCCCGAGACCAGTCTCAACCTCATCCTGCGTGGCGTGGTTGCCGCAGGCGGTAGCAATGTCGGCGGTGGCGCCATTATCGGCGCGCCGAGTGGCACCGATTCTTTTTATGCAGTGGATGCCGCCTTGCCAGGTGGCGCGACCCTGCGGGAGGTGTACGGTGATCGCGTCGTGCTGGAGCGCAACGGCCGGCTTGAAACGCTGCGTCTGCCGCGCGAAGGGTTGGAGGGCGCGATTCCCAGCGCGCCGGATGGTGCGTCATCGCTACCCCAGGCCGCAGCGTCGGGAGATGAGCGCACATTCAGCGAATATCGCCAGATCGCCATGACCAACCCGCAGCAGCTCTCGGAAATGATGCAGGTGCAGCCGAAGACGCAGAATGGCCGTGTCCTCGGCTATGAAGTTCAGCCTGGTCGCGATCCGGGCCTGTTTAATCGCCTTGGCCTCGCGCCCGGCGATGTGGTGACTTCGGTTAATGGCGTGGGGCTCGATAACCCGGCGCGTGCGCTTGGCGCCTTGCGCAGCCTCAGTGGTCAGGAGGCGGTTTCCATCGAACTGCAACGCAATGGCGTGAGCCAGACCTTGCAGATCAATCTTCGGGATTAAGTCGCCCGCTTGTCCAGGGTTCTGCTTTCCAATACAATTGCCGGTCTTTTCGCCGGGTAGCCTGATGCTGCCTGGGTTATGAGGAATCTCCGATGAAGCCCGATATACATCCGGAATACGCTGAAATCACCGTCAACTGCGGCTGCGGCAACACGTTTAAGACGCGCTCCACCGCCGGCCAAGCCCTGCACCTTGACGTGTGCTCGCAATGCCATCCTTTCTATACCGGCAAGCAGAAGCTGGTCGATACGGCGGGACGTGTGGACAAATTCCGTCAGAAGTACGGCATGAAGAAATAACGCTATTCGTTGATGCGAATGGTGCCGTGCGAAAGGGCGTGCCAGTGGCGCGCCCTTTTCTTTTTTGAGGCTCTCCCTCCTGAAATTTCCCCGCATTTTTACTAGCACCATTTTTTGCCTGCTGGCAGCGCTTCCCGCCGGCTTGCCGCAAGCAGCTACCTGCGCGGCGGATCATATCGACGAGCGCGCGGTGGTGGCCTCGGTTTATGACGGCGACACCCTGCGTTTGCAGGACCGGCGCTCGGTTCGCCTCATTGGCGTCAATGCATCGGAAATCGCGCAGTGGGGCAAGAAAAGTAGTCCCGAACCGCATGCGATCGAGGCTCGTGACGCACTGCGTAAGCTGCTACCGGTGGGTGGCGTGGTCGCACTGCGGTTCGATGAGGATGCGCATGATCACTATGGCCGTTTGCTTGCCCATGTATATACGGCGAGCGGCGAGAGCGTGCAGGCGCGGCTGCTCGAAGATGGCCATGTTTTTCGCATTATGGTGCCGCCCAATAATTGGAACCTCGATTGCTATGGCAGAGCCGAGGAGCGTGCCCGTGCCCGTAATCGTGGCGTTTGGGCCATGTCTGAGTATCGGCCTGTCGAGGCGCGCAGCCTCGCTCCCGATGCGGGTGGCTTTCACCTCATCCGCGGCACGGTGCGCAAAGTGAATCAGCGCGCCTCCGGCGTCTGGCTGGATCTCGACAACGACATCTCGCTGCGCATCAACAAGGCGGATCTCGATAGTTTCAAGGGCGTGTCGCTTGCGCGCCTGCAAGGTCGCGAGATCGTTGCGCGCGGCTGGTTGATTGCGCGCAAAGGCCAGCATGCGGGCAGGATGATGCTGCTGCGCCATCCGGGTGCGCTGGAGAGTCGATTTGCAGACGCCCCCGCCGATCACTGATAATCGACAGCCCTTCTGAAACTTTTCCCGCGGATACGCACAGCCATGAGCACAGACAGAAAGCAGGCGGCGCTGGATTATCACGCTCATCCCGAGCCTGGCAAAATCGGCATCGCGATTACCAAGCCTTGCGCCACGCAATACGACCTCGCCCTTGCCTACACGCCGGGCGTTGCTGAGCCGGTGCGTGCCATCGCGCGTGATCCCGAAGACGCTTATCGCTATACCTCCAAGGGCAATCTCGTTGCTGTCATCACCGATGGCAGCGCAGTGCTTGGTCTTGGCAATGTTGGCGCGCTCGCTGGCAAGCCGGTGATGGAAGGCAAGGCGGTGCTGTTCAAGCGCTTCGCGAATGTCGATGTTTTTGACATTGAAGTCGATGCGGCAACGCCCCAGGAGTTCATCGACACGGTGGTGCGCATCTCTCCGACCTTCGGCGGTATCAATCTTGAAGACATCACCGCGCCACGCTGCTTCGAAATTGAAGCGGCACTGCGTGAGCAGCTCGATATTCCAGTGTTTCATGATGATCAGCACGGCACGGCCGTGATTGCTGCCGCTGGATTGATCAATGCGCTCAAGCTGCAAGGCAAGATGCTCTCGCAAGCGCGTATCGTGTGCGTCGGGGCCGGCGCTGCCGGCATCGCGTCGATGCGTTTGCTGCTTGCGCTTGGCGCTCTCTACGAGAATATCCGCCTCATCGATCGCACTGGCGTCATCCACACTGGACGCAGTGATCTCAATAGCTACAAGCGTGAGTTCGCGGTCGACACTGCCGATCGCACACTTGACGATGCCATCAAGAACGCTGATGTGTTCATCGGTTTGTCCGGCCCCAATGTACTCAGCGCCGAGCAATTGAAGCGCATGGCGCCGCGTCCGATCGTGTTCGCACTCTCCAATCCTGATCCGGAAATCGAGCCGGCGGCCGCGCTGGCGGCGCGTGATGATCTCATCATGGCGACGGGGCGCTCTGACTATCCGAACCAGGTCAACAACGTGCTCGGATTCCCGTTTATTTTCCGCGGTGCGCTCGATGTGCGCGCAACTACGATCAGCCAGGAAATGCTGGTCGCCACCGTGCACGCGCTCGCTGAACTGACGCATGAGCCGGTGCCGAAGGAAGTGCTGGCGGCGTATCGGCTCGATGCGCTTGAATTCGGCAGCGGTTACATCATTCCGAAGCCGCTTGATCCGCGCCTGATCGACCGTGTGCCGCCGGCAGTGGCCGCAGCGGCGGTGAAATCCGGTGTTGCGCGTCTTGCGTATCCTGCCAGTTATCCGCGCCTTCCTTAAGTTGGTTTCATCATGGCGGCATGCTCAATGCAGCTGTCATGAAAGAGTGCTTCAATAATTCATTCCAATCGCTGCGGTGCATGTCGTTGCACCGCAGCGCCATTTCTTTTCTTGGTCTTGCTCTGCTTGCACGATGGGAGAGGAACGCATGAAGACACGCACTGTGACGCTGACTGATAACGCCACTGGCAAGTCCATCGAACTGCCGGTGAGAGAAGGCTCGACGGGGCCGGCAGCCATCGACATCTCGCGTTTGTATCGCGAGTTTGGTTATCTCACTTACGATCCAGGTTTTCAGTCCACCGCCAGTTGCAGCAGCGGCATCACTTATATCGATGGCGCTGAAGGTGTGCTGCTTTATCGCGGTTATCCGATTGAGCAACTTGCTGAGCGCAGCAGCTTTCTTGAAGTCGCGTATCTATTGCTCTACGGGGAGCTGCCTGCGCGCGAGCAATTCGCTACCTTTCAGCACACCATCACGCATCACACTATGATCAAGGAAAGCCTGCGCGGTTTTTATCAGGGCTTCTATCATGACGCGCATCCGATGGCGAGCATGGTGGGTGTGGTCGGTTCGCTGTCAGCGTTCTATCATGATTCCACCGATATCACTGATCCGAGGCACCGCGAGATCGCTGCACATCGCATGATCGCGAAGATGCCGACCATCGCTGCATACAGCTACAAATATTCTGTCGGTGAACCGTTCAGCTATCCGCAAAACAGCCTCGGCTATTGCGCCAATCTGCTACACATGATGTTTTCCGTGCCGAGTGAGGAATATCACGTCGATCCGGTGGCGCAAAAAGCGCTCGACATGATTTTCATTCTGCATGCTGACCACGAGCAGAATGCCAGTACAGCGACGGTGCGCTTGTCGGGCAGCTCGGGCTCCAATCCTTTCGCCTGTATTTCTTCCGGCATTACCGCGCTATGGGGACCGGCGCATGGTGGCGCCAATGAAGCGGTGGTGCATATGCTCAGCGAGATCGGCGATGTCAAAAACATCGCGCGTTTCATCGCACGCGCCAAAGACAGGAATGATCCTTTCCGATTGATGGGTTTCGGTCATCGCGTTTATAAGAATTATGATCCGCGCGCCAAGATCATCCGCAAGATGTGTCACGAAGTGCTAGAGAAATTCGGCGATACCAACGATCCGTGCTTCGAGCTTGCGATGCGGTTAGAAGAGATCGCGCTCAAGGACGAATACTTCATCGAGCGCAAGTTGTACCCGAATGTGGATTTCTATTCCGGCATCATTTATCGCGCGCTTGGCATCCCGGTGAATATGTTCACAGTCATGTTTGCCGTTGCCCGTACCGTGGGCTGGGTGGCGCAGTGGATGGAAATGATTGGCGAGCCTGATCAGCGCATCGGTCGGCCGCGGCAGATCTATTCAGGAAGCCAGCGGCGCGATTACGTGCCGCTGGCCGAGCGCGCCGTTTCCGGCTGATCCCCCGCTTAATAGCGTCTAACAAAATGTTTTTTGAAAGCGTCTGTCGTTAGCCGGTTTTCCCCAACCCCTCTCCTTGCGGGAGAGGGGTTGGGAGGAGAGGGGCAGACCTTAGAACAGAGGCTCCGGCGTGCTGTTGCCGCTACGAGTATTGTTGCTGCCACCTGATGAAGAAGTCTGCGCGCTGCTGGCTTGCTGCGTTGGCACCAGCGCTTCTGGGAAAGTCTCGAAGATACCGTTCTTCTGATTGCTGGAAGCGAGCAGACCGGTATCTGGATCGATGCGCACACTGACCAACCCTGCAGGCCGCGTCAGCGGATGTTCCTCGGTGCCGCGCAGTGCTTCACGCATGAATTGAATCCACATTGGCAGCGCGGCGCGGGCACCGGTTTCGCCATTGCCGAGCGAACGCGGCTGATCAAATCCCATCCATGAAATAGCGACCAGTTCATCGTTATAGCCTGCGAACCAGACATCGCGCAGATCATTGGTGGTGCCGGTCTTGCCAGCGAGATCGCCGCGACCGAGCTGACGTGCACGCACCGCAGTGCCGCCAGTGATGACATCACGCATCATCGAGGTCATGAGATAAGCGTTCTGCGCGCTAATCACGCGCTCGGCGACACCAGGCGTACCTAAGGGGGGAGTCTCTGCGCTGCCATTCTCTATAGCTTGCGCCGTGGTGGCTGCGGCGGAGCTATCGAGAAGCGACTGGCGCAGGGCGGGGTCATCATCACATGACTGGCAGACGACATCAGGCGCGGCGCGATAGAGTACATTGTCGCTGCTATCGCGAATCTCTTCGATGAAATACGGCGTAACCCGATAACCGCCATTGGCGAATACTGCGTAACCATTAGCGAGCTGTAGCGGGGTGACGCCGCCGCTACCGAGCGCGAGCGAGAGATCGCGCGGCAATGCTTTCGTATCGAAGCCGAAACGGCCGGCGTAATCGATCGCATAAGAAATGCCGATGGCGTTGAGCAAACGGATCGAGACCAGGTTGCGCGAATTCATCAATGCCACGCGCAGACGCGTCGGGCCGAAGAATTCACCGCTGTAATTGCCCGGTCGCCACGTGCTCTCGAGCGCCGGATCATCGAACACCACCGGAGCATCATTGATTAGCGAGGCTGGGGTGTAGTCTTTGTTGAGCGCGGATTAATAGATAAACGGCTTGAAGGACGAGCCGGGCTGGCGCTGTGCCTGCGTCACACGATTGAAATGGCTGCGCTGAAAATCAAAACCACCGACCAGCGCGGTGATCGCGCCGTCATTTGGCCGTATCGATATCAGAGCTGCCTCAGCTTCAGGGAGCTGCGCCAGACGCAGGCCCTGCGGCGTGCGTGAAACGCGGATGATGTTGCCGGGTGCAAGGATCGTAGTGGCGGCGGTCGGCGGCGGCCCACGGCGCTCGCCATCGATGTATGACCGCGCCCAGGACATACCATCCCAGGGTATCTGCCCGCGCGAACCATCGGCGAACATCACTTCTGCTTCACGTTCTCCAACCGCAGTTACCAGTGCAGCCGATAGACCACCGATCGTCGGGTAGCGCGCCAGCAACTCCTGCATCTGCGCTTCATCCTGAATATCCGCGCGGTTCACACGTCGTTCCGGTCCGCGATAGCCATGGCGGCGCTCGTATTCCAGCAGCGTCTCACGCAGCGATTCCACGGCGCTTTGCTGTAAGCGTGGGTTGAGCGTGGTGTAGACGTTCAGCCCGCCGGTGTAAGCAGTCTGTTCGCCGAAACGCTCCACCACCATGGCACGCGCCATTTCGGCGAGATAATTGCCTTCGATATCGATGGCAAGGCCATGAAGACGGGCGCTGTCTGGTTGCGCCGCTGCTTGCTCACGCGCGCTGGCGGTGATGAAGCCGAGTTCATACATGCGCCGCAGCACATAGTTGCGGCGGATCAGCGCGCGTTCCGGATCGGCGATCGGATTCGAGCGCGAGGGCGCTTTGGGTAGGCCGGCGATCATCGCCATCTGATCGAGCGTCAAGTTACTGAGCTCGGTACCGTAATAAATTTGTGCGGCAGAGCCCACGCCGTACGCGCGATTGCCGAGATAGATCTTGTTCAGATAGAGCTCAAGGATTTCTTCCTTGGACAGCTCGCTTTCGATGCGCAGCGCGAGAAAGATTTCGCTCACTTTGCGCAGATAGGTTTTTTCACTGCTGAGGAAAAAATTGCGCGCCATCTGCATGGTGATGGTGCTGCCGCCCTGGGATTTCTCGCCGGTGAGAATCAAATTGCCGACCGCACGCAGGATGCCTTGATAGTCAACGCCTGGATGATGAAAAAAGCGATCGTCCTCGGCGGCGAGCACGGCTTTGATCATCAGGTCAGGCGTCTGCGAGAAGCGCACTGGCACGCGGCGCATTTCTCCGAACTCTGCGAGCAGACGTCCATCGTGACTATAGACGCGCATTGGCACCTGCAAGCGAATGTCACGCAGTGCTTCGATCGACGGCAGGGTAGGCGCGATGACCACATAAGCGGCGCCGATAGCGATAGCACCAAGCGCTGCCAGTCCGGCGATGCCAATGGCTCCGGCAAGGAGAAGTTTACGTGTGCGAGTCAAATCTTAGGGTTCCGGCGGGGAATGGCGATCAGTTAACAAAAATCAGGCCCCGAGTATAAAACTTTTTCAGACAACGGACGATAACGTGCGTTGAATAAAGGGATTACGGTGGTCGTCGATCGCGCGGCAAAGCTGCGCGAAGGACACCGGGAACCAGCCGCAGCCCGCCGGGAGCGGGCTCCAAGGAAGCCAGCATGCTTCAAATCATGAATAGATCGTCGCGATCTCTGATCGGTCTCGATATCAGCTCCACTGCGGTGAAGCTGCTCGAACTTGGCCAGAGCGGTGGGCGTTATCGCGTCGAAAGTTACGCCGTCGTGCCTTTGCCGCAGAATGCGGTAGAGGAAAAAAACATTGTCGATGTCGATGCCGTCGGTGCCGCCATCAAGCGCGCCGTCAGCCGCGCGGGTACACGTACCCGCAACGCTGCGGTAGCGGTGGCGGGCTCCGCGGTGATCACCAAAGTGATCTCGATGTCTGCAAGCCTCGCTGACGACGAACTGGCCGATCAGATCCAGCTCGAAGCCGATCAGTACATTCCGTACCCGCTGGCGGAGGTCAACCTCGACTTCGAAGTCGTTGGTCCCTCGAAGCAGGATGGCATGGTAGATGTGCTGCTTGCGGCCTCACGCAGTGAGAACGTCGATGTGCGGGTGGCTGCGCTTGATCTCGGCGGTCTGAATGCGCACATCGTCGATGTCGAAGCCTTTGCGATGGAGTCGGCGTTCTCGCTGCTGAGCAATCAGCTTCCTGATAACGGCGTGGGTAAGACCATCGCCGTCGTCGATGTCGGCGCGACCATGACGACGCTCAGCGTGTCTCACGATTCCAAGGTGGTTTACACTCGTGAGCAGGTCTTCGGTGGACGTCAGCTGATCGAGGAAATCATGCGCCGTTACGGGCTTTCCTACGACGAAGCCGGTCTTGCCAAGAAGCAAGGGGGGCTGCCAGATAACTACGAGTCCGAAGTATTGCACCCTTTCAAGGAAGCGATGGCCCAGCAGGTCAGTCGCGCACTGCAGTTCTTCTTCTCGTCGAGTCAGCACAACACCGTTGATCACATCGTGCTCGCTGGCGGTTGCGCGGCCATTCCAGGTGTGGACTCGCTGATCGAAGACAAGGTGGGAATCACCACTTCAGTCGCTAATCCGTTTGCCAACATGTCGCTCACTTCGCGCATCAGCTCGGAAGGCATTCGTGCCGACGCATCCTCGCTGATGATCGCCTGCGGGCTTGCGATGAGGAGGTTCGCTGACCGATGACTCGCATCAATCTATTGCCCTGGCGGGAAAACCGCCGCAAGGAAGAGCGCCGGCAGTTTATGTCGCTTGCCGGTGGCTCGGTCATGCTGATGGCGGTGATCGTGTTCTACGTCCATCTCCACATCGGCGGTCTGATCGATGGTCAGGAGCGGCGCAATGAGTTCATGACCGGCGAGATCGCGCGCGTCGATGCCATGATCACCGAGATTCGCGCTATCGAGACCAAGAAACAGCAGCTCCTCGCGCGCATGAAGATCATTCAGGAGCTGCAAGGTCAGCGCCCGCAGATCGTTCATCTCTTCGATGAGCTCGCGCAGGCCGTGCCGTCAGGCATGTATCTGACGCGCGTGGCGCAGCAAGGCGATGTGCTCGTCATCGAAGGTATCGCGCAGTCCAACGCGCGCGTCTCCACC